>NZ_JBSVKG010000022.1:0-66727 GCF_054048505.1 Virgibacillus sp. FSP13
ATCAAAAGTGTAATAAAAGATTTTTTCATGTAATCAAGTGAAACGAAAAAATCCGATGATCTTCTTGACCATCGGATTTCTAAGAAAGATTTGCATGGTGGTCTCTACATTATTCCTCCATAATCCCCATTAAAACTTATTGCCGCTTTTTTGTCTTTTTATTGTTGTATTTTTCGTTATCCGTAAGGGGTTCATTCGCGAATTCATGATCAAAATCTCTCGATAATTTCTTCCTTACAGCCTGTTCATCGCTTACGTTACTATTTACTTTTTGCTTGTTTCTATTGCTCATCAAAAAGCACCTCCATATAAACTATTCTGCCAAATAGAATAATTTGTATGTATTGTCTCGAAAACACTATTCATCCCAAAACAGAAAAAGCGACTGATAAACAGCCGCCTCTCCCTCAAATTTCCCGATATCCTGTATTTGCTTTCACCTTTACTTCAGCATATCGTACATCATCTGTTTCCTTAGACAGTTTCGTACCAATATACCCTCCAAGGAATCCTAGTGGAACGGAGATTAATGCCGGGTTAGTTAATGGGAAAATCGGATCTCCCACAAACAATGCTGCACCTTCAACCGGTGAGAAAACACTTGGACTTAATGATACAAGAACGAGAGCGGAGATTAATCCACATAGCATTGCTGTAACGGCCCCTGTAGTATTAAACTTTTTCCAATAAACGGTATAAAGAATAACCGGTAAATTGGCACTTGCTGCAATACAAAAGGCAAGGGAAACGAGGAATGCTACATTCAAATTTTGCGCGAATAAAGCCAAAATAATTGCAAAAATTGATACTGCTAAAGAAGCATAGCGTGCTGCCAGCATTTGTTCTTTGTCTGAAGCCTTCCCCTTTTTAAAAATTTGACCATACAAATCATGGGCAAATGCCGATGCTCCGGATAATACGAGTCCTGCTACAACCGCCAGAATAGTCGCAAAGGCAACTGCAGAGATAAAGGCAAAAAGAATATCTCCACCTAGCGCTTTTGCCAGTAGTGGTGCTGCCATATTACCACCTGGATTCGCCGCAAGAATGTTCGTTTCCCCTACAAATGCAGCTGCACCAAACCCAAGGAATAATGTTAACACATAGAAAATACCGATTGTCCATGTTGCCGTAATGACAGAACTTCTTGCTGTTTTCGCATCTTTAACCGTGAAAAAGCGCATCAGAATGTGTGGTAAACCAGACGTTCCAAGTACTAAGGCAATCATTAACGAAATAGTCCCCAATGGTTCAGTATATTTCAAGCCTGGTTTTAAATAATCAGCACCATGGCTTGTAACCGTTTTAACATTACTAAACATTTCTCCAATATTAAAGTTGAATTTTAATAAAACAAGAAACGATATAATAACCATCCCGGCCATCAGGAGGACAGCTTTGACAATTTGCACCCAACTAGTTGCAATCATTCCCCCGAACAGTACATATATGGTCATCATCACACCAACAATTAATACAGCAATCCAATAATCAATATCAAACAACAACTGAATAAGTGCTCCTGCTCCAACAAGCTGTGCAATCATATAAAATGTTACAATCGTGATCGTACTAAGCGCAGCTGTTCCTCTAACTTTTTTGGCGTCAAACCGGGAATTAATCATATCTGCAAGTGTATACTTCCCAAGGTTTCTCAGCGGTTCAGCTACTAAAAATAACACAACTAAATAGGCAATTAGAAAACCAATACTATAAAAGAACCCATCAAACCCATAGAGGGCAATTGCTCCAGCTATTCCAAGGAAGGAAGCTGCCGATAAATAATCACCAGCAATCGCAATCCCATTTTGCCATCCAGTTAATCCGCCTCCTGCTGTATAAAAATCACCAGTTGTCTGTGTTTGTTTCGCTGCATAATACGTAATTACAAGTGTTATCATAACGATAATTAAAAAAAGAATTACAACCGTTGCATCCATTAGGCATCCCCTCCATTTTTAATCTGGTCTTCAATGATTTGATTTGCTTGCTCATCAAAGGAGGCTGCCTTTTTTACATAAATCGTACACAGAACCCAAGTCATTATAAATTGCGCAAATGCAAACAGCCAAACCCATGAAACATCACCAATTGCTGGTGTATTTAGGAAGTTTGTATAAGATGTTAAAATCGGCAGTAAGAAGTAAAATATCAGGAAAAAAATAGTTAATGGCACAATGAACTTCTTTCGATTATGCATGTACGTTTTGAACTGCTTACTGTTTGCTACTTGAACAAAATCAATCTCTTTCTCCTCGTTTCGCTCCGCTTTTTCTACACTCATAAAGTATCCTCCCTTATTTTTATTATTTTGAAAGCGCTTACCAAAGAGTATATATGATGTTTCATGACAGGAGTTGTATTTTTGGGTCAATGGTTACGATTGATGTTTGAATAGTCAAAATCTAATCATCAACCGTTAGCTTTCAAATAGGTCAAATAGAACTTTCCTCGCAGCTCGACTAACAGGTATTGTTGTTTGATTTCTATCTTTAAGAGTTACATTACTCGTACCATTAAACCATGGTGTGATCGCCTGAACGTGATTTAAGTTCACCAGATAGCTGCGATGTGTCCGAAAAAACGAAAATCCTTGTAACTTCTTTTCCAGCTCCTGTAATGTCATACGGCTTTCGATCACATTATGATCCGTATGAATCTCCAACATCCGGTTAAACGGGACCGCATAGTAAATCGATTCCGGCGACAAAACCACCATCCGCTCCCCATCATCAACAAGTAATTTTGCTGTAGAAGGAGAGTCATGATTTTGTAACGATTGGCTCCTCTTAGTATCTGGCAATCGTTTACGTGCACGTGCCATTGCTTTTTGAAAACGCGTTGTATCATAAGGCTTTAACATGTAATCAACCGCTTCTATCTCAAACGCATCCACCGCATATTCGTCATATGCTGTCGTAAAAATAAATAATGGTGGATGAATGTATGCTAGCTCTGTTATTTTTTTAGCAGCCTCCACTCCGGGCATCCCAGGCATATGAACATCAAGAAATATAATGTCTGGCTCGTGTTTCATGTATAATTCGATTAATTCTTCACCTGTTTCCGCACTTGGACAGACAATGACATCCTGTTCTTTTTCCAGTAAATAAACTAACTCTTCCCGTGCCAATGCTTCATCCTCAGCGATCAAAGCGTGGATTTTCATCTAATTACCTCCCTTTCATTTTTATCTGGAATATCAATATACACTTCACTTCCAGCGGATAAATTACGAACATGTAAACATGCCGTTTCACCTAGTAAACGAATTAATCGTTGGTTAACATTGTATAGCCCCGTCCCACCATCTTGATTACTGGTCAGTGTCATATGCCCCACCCGTTTGATAATATCCTCAGGGAATCCGCAACCATTGTCTCGAACTGTTATGCGTATGGATTTGTTTAGCTTTCGGATAATAACTTCGACCACTCCTCCTTTTGTAACCTGTCGCAAACCATGTTGGATACTGTTCTCAACAAGTGGTTGAATCGTTGATGGTGGAATAAATACGTGTGTAAGATCTTCTGGTTGGGAAAAATCAATCTGTAAGCGGCTGGCAAATCGCGCTTGAATTATCTCGATGTAAGCTTCCACATGTTCACATTCTTTTTCCAAGTTTACGAGTGATGTTGAAACCAATTTGAGATTAAATCGCATGTACTGTGCTAATTTTATTGTGATGTGACGTGCTCGATCAGGGTCTTTGCGAAATAATGCTGCAATTAAATGAAGCGTGTTAAAAAGGAAATGAGGATTAATCTGAGCCTGTAAATTCCTTAATTCCGCATCACGCATATGTATTTTTAATGTGTCAGCCGAAATTGTTTTTAGTTGCTGGGATAATAGCTGTCCAAGTCCATTTGCTAACATAAGCTCAACTGGACGGATATGTTGTGCCTTACGAAAGTATAATTTAATGAGTCCTATTGCATCATTGGTATCGACCAGCGGAATAATGATCGCTGCTTCCAATGGACAGTTCCTATTTTTACATTGTATTTCTGAACGTGAATAAGCCACTTGCATTTGTTTTGTGGCAAATGCTTGTTGTGACAACAATGTGATGGTTTTATCCCCCTCCCGATGGTGATCTGCACCTAACCCAATATGCGAAAGTACAGTCTGTTTATCTGTCACTGAAACGGCAGCTAATGTCAACCGATCGTAAAGCAATCTGGCAATGCCCCTAGCCATGTCATGTGGAGCATCTTTTTTTAAAAATGGTAGTGCCTCCTCGGCAATCGTCAATGCTTGTTTCGTCGCCAGTGCTGCTTCGTCTTCCTGCTCACGTAACACGATACCGATCATCGCTGTAAAAATGGCAATTGCAATGCTGTTCGATAATACAAGGGGTAGACCAATCGTATTCACAATCTGGATCATGAAATCTGGTTGTGCATTAAAAATTAGCAGGAGATGCATTTGCAAAATCGGTGGAAAGATTCCGATAAACAACGCCTTCATTGGTGAGATAACCCTTTCTTGGGAAAAGAAACGAGCGGTTAATCCTGCTAGCAACCCTGTTAACGGATTTACTAGGCTATTAGCTAGAAATCCGGTACCGCCAAGAAAGAATAGATGTGTCCCGGCAATTAATCCAGCCCCGAGTCCAACAATGGGGCCTCCCAATAATCCGGCAATTACAATCGCAACGAGACTGGAACTCACAACCATCTCTCCGGCACCAACAGACCAGACAAATGTATGATGAATGACGAAATCACCTTCGATCACAACCCCAGTTATGGTGCCAGCAATCCCAAAAAGACCAAACATACATGCATGGATAAGTGTCATTTTCCAACTAAATTCACGATAAAGCAATGATCGGAATCCCGGTATACGTGTAAGTACGAAAGCGATAACCAACAGTAATCCCAGACGTTCAAACAGAATGATTGTCAAATCCGTCACAAGTTATCTCTCCTTGAATCTATTCCACCATGTGCTCTGAGGTAGAATTGATAAAATGCATCCATATTTTTCTGTCGCTTGTTTGACATAATAGTTCCGAGATATGCACCTAAAAAACCAAGCGGGATAGCAATTATTCCTGGGTTATGTAATAGGAAAAGCGGCTCTCTTGCAATCCAGCCACCATCTGGATTCATAATATGTGGTCCAAACAATAGAAGCGTTAAAGAAGCCATTAATCCACAAATCATTCCGGTGATCGCACCTGTTTGGTTAAATCGCTTCCAATAGATTGTAAACAACAAAACAGGTAGATTACTGGATGCAGCGACAAGAAATGTTAACGAAACAAGGAATGTAACATTAATATTCTTTAACCCTAGTGCAAATAGCGTTGAAATGAGGCCGATGATAAAGGCCGTCACTTGTGCAGCACGTAATTGCTCTTTTTCTGTCGTACGTCCCTTTTTCATAATATGATAGTAGATATCATATGCGAACGCGGTCGTAGCTGAAATCACTAAACCAGCAACAACAGCAACAATTGTTGTAAAGGCAATCGCGGCTATAAAGGCCATTAAAAAATCACCACCCAATTTTTCCGCCAGTAATGGTGCAGCCAAATTCCCTGTTGAATCAAGTGCAACTAACTTCTCAAACCCAACCATTGCCACAGCTCCTAGCCCTAAAACAAGTGTAATCAGATAAAATATGCCAATAATCCAGCTCGCACTTACGATAGATCGCCTCACCTCCACTGCGTTTTTAACCGTATAAAATCGAATCAAAATATGTGGTAAACCTGCTGTACCAAGCATTAACGTCAAATTCAAAGAGATTGTTTCCAGTGGACTTTCGAATAAATTTCCAGGTAAAAAAAATTGCTCACCTAAAGGGGTTCCTAATTTTACGTGGGCAACCAACTCAGAAACATTCCAATCAAAACGAGAAAACACAATTAAGGAAAGTAGAAACGTACCTGACATGAGGACGACTGTTTTTACAATTTGCACCCATGACGCTGCGAACATGCCACCAAATACAACATAAACCGTCATTAAACCGCCAATAACGATGACAGAGGTTGAATAATTAATATCTAGCAACAATCGTATTAAAAGGCCTGCAGCTACTAATTGCGGAATAATATAAAGAATAGAAATGACAAACGCCCCGATCGCCATCACCCAGCGCATGTTATAACTAGGAAAACGCGAACAAATCACATCTCCGAGTGAATATTTTCCCAAATGGTGAACAGGTTCAGCGATAAAAAACAGCACAATTAAATAGGAAACTAAGAAACCGATAGCATATAAAAATCCATCATACCCATTGATCGAAACTGTACCAACAATGCCTAAGAAAGAAGCTGCACTAATATAATCCCCTGCGATCGCCATGCCATTTTGAATACCTGTTAAACTTCCCTCTGCGATATAAAATTGATTGGCCGTTTTACTTCTTCTAGCCGCCCAATACGTAATAATTAGTGTACAAACAATAATACAGAGAAAAAATAAGAAATATGTTATGTTCATCCATTCACCACCAGATTCTTTCTACAGCATACTATCACTAAAAATAGAAAATTCACTATTTTCTCTTATCATAAATAGTATAGGAATACAAAGAATAAGTAAAGGTTATTGCAAAAGTCACTCTGCATTGACTTTGAGACCTTACTCATGCTATCTTTTGATGGTATTATAATTAATCGAGCACAAACTTAGACATGATTTATTATGCATTTTTTATTAGTAAACAAGTTCAAAAAGGAGAATTATTCCGATGTAAAATTAAAAATCCCCGATTGTACGCTTGCGAACGAGGTAGGTATTAAATTTTGAAAATGGAAGGGATTTTTTATGAGTCTACATGATGAAGTTAATAAACGAAGAACCTTTGCAATTATCTCGCACCCTGATGCGGGTAAAACAACCCTAACTGAAAAATTATTACTATACGGAAATTTAATCCGCTCAGCCGGAACGGTAAAAGGGAAAAAATCTGGTAAATTCGCTACATCAGACTGGATGGAACTAGAAAAACAACGTGGAATTTCAATTACATCAAGTGTTATGAATTTTCCCTACGATGACTACGAAGTTAATATTCTTGATACACCTGGTCACGAAGATTTTAGTGAAGACACGTATCGCACGTTAACTGCGGTGGACAGTGTTGTCATGATCATTGATGCAACAAAAGGTATCGAGGCGCAAACAATTAAATTATTTAAAGTGTGCCGCATGCGTGGTATCCCTATTTTCACGTTCATCAATAAATTAGATCGCGAAGGAAGAGAACCCTTTGACTTGCTGGAAGAAATCGAGCAAGTTTTAGATATTGAAACATATCCAATGAATTGGCCGGTAGGAATGGGTAAACGATTTTTGGGTATTTTTGATCGTCATGATGAGCAATTTGTCAGTTACAACGGAAACGAGGAAGAAACTTATATTCCATACGGTGATTTAGAAAATCCGGAACATCAGAAATTAGTCTCTCAGGCAGCATATCAAACAGCTGCAGATGAGCTTTCTTTGTTGGATGAGGCAGGAGATCAGTTTTCATTAGACTCCGTTTTAGCCGGAAAACAAACACCTGTATTTTTTGGTAGTGCCCTGGCCCCATTTGGAATACAAACATTTTTCGATACGTTCATTTCGATGGCACCAGCGCCAGCCCCAAGGAAAACAACGGATGGTGTCATTTCACCTGACAACCCGGAATTTTCCGGATTTATTTTCAAGATTCAAGCCAACATGAATCCTGCTCATCGCGATCGGGTTGCGTTTATCCGTGTATGCTCCGGCAAATTTGAGCGCGGAATGACAGTAAAATTGGCGAGAACAGACAAACCGGTTAAGCTATCTCAATCACAGCAGTTTGTTGCATCAGCAAGAGATACTGTGGAAGAAGCGTATGCAGGAGATATCATCGGTATTTATGACCCAAATGCCTATCGAATTGGTGATACATTGATAGAAGGAAAAGGGAATTTTGAATATGATGAGTTACCACAATTCCCACCAGAACTATTTAAAAAGGTAACAGCGAAAAACGTCATGAAAGCCAAACAATTCAAAAAAGGGATCGAACAGCTTGTCCAAGAAGGGGCAATCCAATTATATAAAGGTCATCGCTCAGAAGCCAACATTCTTGGTGCTGTCGGCGAACTGCAATATGAAGTGTTCCAATACCGAATGCAAAATGAATACAATGCAGAAGTGATGTTTGAGTCAATCGGAGAGCGAATCCCTCGTTGGTTAAAAACTGACAAGATAGATGAATCAATCTTTGATGAGCGGAGTTTGCTTACGCTGGATCGAGAAGGGAATTTCGTTGTTTTATTTAAAAACGATTTTTCACTTAGGTTATTCCAGGATAAGAATCCCGATGTTGAATTAATCGATTTGTTTGAAGAAAACAAGTATGATCAGACGTATTAATTTTTCATTAAAAAACGCAGCCAATAACTATTTGGCTGCGTTTTTTTACGCTAGTCGTCTTTTTTTATTAGCCAATTCAGGGCTACTTTTGATGGAGCATAATACATTAAAGGTTCCGAACCGATAGAGTTATCAGGTAAAAAGGATGTATAGGATTGTTCATCTAGATTGACTTTTGCGTTCTGGACTTCCCATTTTTTATGATGAATTGCCCCTCGATACAATGAACCATTCCGATACGTCCACAGATAATACCGCTCAAGTAACCAATGTGGAATACTACCTTCATCTGGAATAAACAGGTCATCCATTGGCTTATAGCTTCCTCTGAAATTGGCAGGTTCTTTTCCCTGACGCTTACTATAAAAGTGATACGATCCTTCGATTTGTTTCATTGCCATCGATCCATAAAAATACGGCAATGTTGCCATCCTTGCGCCAAGTACCGTGAACAATTTACTTGCATCCAAGCCGAAAAAATAGACACCGCGAATACCATCTCGTTTCACATATGTTCGAACATTCAATTCTAAAAAGGATCCAAAATATGGGGGTTTCGGCATTTTCCTAAGGCGCATTTTACTCACCTTAAATGGAATAACGCTGATCCATGCATCACCATCATACGTATCCAGCTCCAGACCTGGAGGGAGTTGCGCTTCCATTACATGCTTTGTTACAGGCCAATTTAAAAATAGCATATGCTCCCATTTTTGCATCATGACCCAAGGACCTTGTGGCATTGGATATTCACGATGACGGGTACTTTTCAATATATCTTTATACATCTTCTTTCTCCTTGTAAACTCGCCTTTACTGCTTCATTTATTAAAGTGCACGATTACTGAATCTTTATGCCACAATAATTATATTTCCGCCCACTACACTTTTTTTATTTGCGCATAGTTTAATAGTATAATTTTTAGTATGGGAGGAGTGAAAGAAAGTGGCTGCAAATAGAGATAGTGAATCGAGACGGACACAAAGGCCACAGGTTAATCACTTATTGGAGCAAATGGATTCTTTTTTTAACGATTCCATTAAAAATTTTAACTCTCTGTTTAAAAAGTCAATTCGCATAAACACCTATGAAACAAAATCCACAGTTGTCATTGAAGCAGAATTACCTGGTTACAAAAGGGAGCAAATTCACTTAGAGATTATTGGAAACCAAATTCGTATTTCCGCTGAAGACACTGCCAGTCTTGAAGCACAAAATGACAAGAAGACATATGATAACAAAGAGGAATCTTTTAGGCGAGCTGAACGCCTCGTTACACTACCATTTACGATTTCCGAAAAGGATACGAAAGCAACATTAAATAATGGAATCTTAAAAATCACCGTTCCCAAATTGAATGAGAGTAGAAAATTTATCGATATCGACGACTAAACAAAATTATTTAAAAGCTGGCAATCCTAAATAGGAAACCAGCTTTTATTAATTATTGGACAAGTCCCATCCTACTTTTTGATAAATTTAGCAACCATTGGACTTACCTGCTTATAAACATCATTTATTTGCCTAGCCGTAGATGAAATTTTTTCTATATCCAAATTTCCGTCAGCTGTTTGAAACATTGCTATTAAATTCTGCCTATTCGGTGCCTGCTTCCGTTGCATTTGTCTTGGTGGCGGGAGCAATGGATTTCTGGGCATTGGTCGTCTCGGTCCTCCAGGAAACATAACGATAACACCTCCCATATCAAGAGCTATTATATTCTATTCAAAAGCTGCTAATAACGAAAAGATAACTGTCCCGCATTTTACATTTTTAATTCGGGATTCAATTCCAATTATCTTATGAACGATTCCCTTCTTTTTACACATAAAAAAGAGGTGCTTTAGAAAACACCCCCTACTAGAATCACACCATTATGATTGTGCCGCCATATCGTTTTTCACTTGTTCCCTCAATGCAGTTTTTAAAAATTTACCGACTGATGTTTTTGGTATTTCTTCCATGAAAAGAACCTCATCTGGTAACCACCATTTTGCAAACTGAGGTTCCAAAAAGCTAAAAATATCTTCTTTAGAAACTGTATCACGATAGCTGCTTTTTAAGACAACACAAGCCACAGGTCGCTCTTGCCATTTTGGATGTGGAATAGATACAACCGCTGCTTCGAATACGGCTTCATGTGCCATCAAGGCATTTTCTAAATCAACGGAAGAAATCCATTCACCACCACTTTTAATTAAATCCTTCGTTCGGTCAACAATTTTAATGAAACCTTCTTCATCAATCGTTACAACATCTCCCGTATAGAGCCATCCATTACGAAATGCCTCTTTGCTTCGGTCGTCTTTATAATATTCATCTGCAATCCAGGGACCGCGAATAAGCAATTCCCCCATATCTTTTCCATCATGTTTTGCTTCTCCATTTTCATTGACGACTTTTATGTCAATTCCTGGTACAACCGTTCCTTGTTTTGAACGCAATGCTAGTTTTTCCTCTTCCGGTAAATTTGTTTGATAGCTTTTTAATCTAGAAAGAATAACGAGCGGTGTTGTTTCAGTCATGCCATATGCGTGAATAAACGGGATACCATATTTTGTTTCAAACGTTCGTATCATTCCTGATGGTGCTGCCGCTCCACCACAAAGGACAGCACGCAAACTGTCCGTCTGATAATTATTTTGCTCCAGTTCATTCAGTAAACCAAGCCAAATAGTCGGTACGCCAGCTGTTAACGTCACTTTTTCCGATTCAATTAATTGGGCAAGTATTTTCGGTGTAGGTGATGGTCCTGGTAGAACTTGTGTCGAGCCTAACCATGTTGCAGCAAAAGGCATACCCCAAGCATTCGCATGGAACATTGGCACAACCGGTAGACAAACATCCGCTTCAGAGACTCCCGCCGTATCCGTAAGACTCAATGCCATACTGTGTAAAACGAGGCCCCGATGAGAATAGACTACCCCTTTTGGCTTTCCTGTAGTGCCTGATGTATAGCACAAACCGGCTGGATCTTCTTCAGCAATATCGTTTGAAAATTGATACGTTTCATCTACCTTAGCGATTAGATTTTCATAGGAATAAAGCGGTGCAAGATCCGACTTGGGCAGTGTTTCCTCATCCGTCATCACAATAATGGCTTCTACCGTTGTCAATTCATCCTTTATATTCTCAATCAGTGGCAGCAAATCAGCATCTACTAGTAACACTTTATCTTCAGCATGATTAATAATGTAACGAAGATGTTCTGCTGAAAGTCGAATATTGATGGTATGCAGTACGGCACCCATGGATGGAATGGCAAAATAGGCTTCTAAATGCCGGTGATGATTCCATGCAAATGTTCCCACTCTATCCCCTTTTTTGACGCCAAGTGATTCTAATGCACTCGATAGTGATCTAGTCCTTTTCCCCATTTCTTGATAAGTGAAGCGCTGTACCCCTTTCATTGTTCTAGAGATAATTTGTTTCTTAGGAAAATACCTTTCAGCACGTTCAACCAAAGACACTAACGTTAACGGCGTGTTCATCATCACAAATTTCCCCTCTCATTTTTATTAAACAACATCTCTCAGCTTTGCGTTCTTCACGAAGTCGGTTCCAAATGTATGGTGATAAAAGGCATGAACTATTCATCATTCGTTATTTTAAAATTCCCATCTCCCCCTTCATTTCTGCTGTATGCTCGCCAAGCTTCGGGGCCATTGTGCGAATTTCACCAGGTGTCTTTGATAGTTTAATTGGAATTCCAATTTGTTTTACAGCCCCCAACGAATTATGGTTCACTGTCTGGATCATGTCACGGGCCAATACCTGAGGATCATTCATCATCTCCTCAAAGTCCAAGACGGGGGAAACACAAGCCTCGACATTCGAAAAAGCAGCAATCCATTCAGTGAGCGTTTTTTCCATTATAATGGTTTGAATTTCATATTTTAATCGATACTGCTCATGTAATGGTGCATCCAACAAAGGAATAAAATCTTCTCTATTGATTGTCTGGCAAAAAGCTTTCCAAAACTTTGGTTCCAAAGCCCCGACAGAAATGAAACGGTTATCCTTGGTTTCGTAAACTGCATAGCAAGCCCGTCCCCCATCTAATAGTTGCTCGCCTCGTTTTGGTGTTTCATTTTTCATTAAATAATTAGGAAGTACTGTTTGTAACCATGAGATCACGCCATCCATCATGGAAATATCAACAAACTGTCCAGTGTCCGATTTTTCTCTTTCAAATAGTGCAAGTAAAATACCAACAACAGCCGGGAAAGCCCCACCACCAATATCAGCTATTTGTGTAGCGGGAATAACCGGTTTTCCGTCTTTCTCTCCCATTAGATGAAGTAAACCAGCATAACTTAGGTAATTGAGGTCATGGCCAGGTTGTTTTGCGTACGGCCCTGTTTGTCCAAAACCCGTTACCGCACAATAAACCAATTTAGGGTTTAGTTTTTTTAACGCTTCGTAATTAAGACCAAGCCGTTCCATCACCCCCGGACGGAATGATTCCACTACAATATCCGCTTTTTCAACCATTCTTAAAAAATCTGCTTTCCCTTCGTCCGACTTTAAATTCAAACACACGCTCTTTTTATTTCGGTTAAGCGAATGAAAGAGAGTGCTGTCCTCATCTAACTTAGGTTCATACGCTCGCGCATAATCCCCCATCTTTGGATCCTCCACTTTAATAACCTCTGCACCAAAATCTGCAAGCAGCATCGTGCAATACGGTCCCGGTAATAGTCGGGTTAAATCAAGAACACGGATGGATTTTAGTGGCATTTTCATTCCTCCTTTGCAGCTGAAATATTACGTTTACTCCTAATCCAAGCGCTCAATAATTGTCGCATTAGCCATTCCATGTCCTTCACACATTGTTTGTAATCCATAACGTGCACCAGTTCTTTCTAGTTCGTATAACATGGTTGCCATTAGACGACCACCACTTGCACCAAGCGGATGACCTAATGCAATTGCCCCACCATTTGGATTCAATTTTTTCGGATCTGCCCCTGTTTCTTCAAGCCAAGCAAGCGGTACTGAAGCAAATGCCTCATTAACTTCAAATATATCGATGTTGTCAATTGTGAGCCCTGCTTTTTTCAATACTTTTTCTGTTGCAGGGATTGGCCCCGTTAGCATGAGTGTTGGATCTGAACCAACAACAGATCGAGCAACAATGCGAAACCTTGGCTTTAATCCAAGTTCTTCTGCTTTTTCGCGCGACATAATTAGGATTGCTACAGCTCCATCGCTAATTTGACTGGAGTTACCAGCTGTTATAGTTCCATCTTCTTTAAATGCTGGTTTAAGACTACCGAGTTTCTCAAGATTTGTATTATCTCGTGGTCCCTCATCATCTTCCACTACTTTCTTTGTACCATCTGGAAGTGTTACCTCTAGTGGCATAATTTCTTTCGTAAAATGTCCAGCCTTACGAGCAGCAACTGCCTTTGCATGACTTTCCAATGAAAATTCATCCATTTGTTCACGACTAAACCCCCATTTATCTGCTATCCGATCTGCTGATAACCCTTGATTTATAATTTCATATCTGCTTGTTAATTCCTCACTAAGTTTCACACCTTGCATATTTGATCCCATTGGTACACGTGACATATTCTCAATCCCACCAGCAACTACAATATCCATATCCCCACTAATAATTGCTTGTGAAGCAAAATGGACTGCCTGTTGACTCGATCCACACTGACGATCAATTGTTGTTCCAGGAACCTCAACAGGATAATCGGCAATAAGTGCAGCTTGTCGTGCAATGTCAAATCCTTGCTCCCCAACTTGTGACACACAGCCAAAAATTACATCTTCTATAAGTCCAGCAGAGATCCCCGCTCTTTTCACCACTTCTTTTAATGGTTTTGCTGCCAAATCTTCAGCCCGAATACCACTTAAAACCCCATTCCGTCTGCCAACTGGAGTTCTAACCGCCTCCACGATTACTGCTTCGCGCATCATAAACATCCTTTCCATTCATTTTCTATCTTCTGCAAATCTATCAGACTGCAACATATACGCTCGTATTACAGGTTAATACTTCTTCATTCCTTTGATTTCTGATTCCAATATCTATCGTTAATAGTCCTCTATTTCCATTAGTTGACTTCTTTTTATCGGCGATTGTAAATTGACCTGATAATCGGTCATTTGCCAGAACAGGCTGTTTCCACCTGATTTTATCAGCGCCGACACCGCCAAGACATTCTTTACCTAGAACATCCATCTTTATCCACTCTGACCAAACTACAGCTAATGTATGAAAACCCGATGCAATTAATGAGCCAAACGGACTTTCTTTAGCAGCGTTCCTATCAATGTGGAAATATTGGGGATCATATTTATTTGCGAATTCTATAATATCTTCCTCTGTCACGGTAACTGGAGTAGTAAAAAAACGTTCTCCTACAGAAAATGCATCAAATTTCATTTCATTTCTCCTTTGTTTTTACAATCCCATATTTTTAGCAATAATACCTTTCATAATTTCATTAGTGCCTGCATAAATCGATGAAACCGCCACATCGCGATATCTTCTAGCAATCTCGTATTCCTCCATATAGCCATAGCCTCCATGTAATTGCATACATTCACCTGCAACTTTTTTGGCCAGATCAGTTGTCCACCATTTTGCCATCGAAACTTCAGTCACTACATTATTACCTGAAACGTGATCCTCAATCAGGCGATCAACAAATGTCCTGCCTATTTGCATTTCCGTTTTCATCTCAGCGAGACTAAATTGCGTATTTTGAAACTTACTAATCGATCGCCCAAAGGCTTCCCGTTGTTTTACATAATCAATCGTTAATTCTAGCATGATTTCAACGGCTGCTATGCTCTGAATAGCAACCATTAATCGCTCCTGTTGCAATTTTTCCATCAAGTAATAAAAACCTCTCCCCTCATCCCCTAACAAGTTGCCTGATGGGACTCGGACATCCTCAAAAACCAGTTCACACGTATCATTTGCATGCTGACCGACCTTTTGTAGTTTTTTATTCTTGGTAAACCCTGGTGTATCCGCTTCAATAACTAGAAGACTGATCCCCTTGTGTGCGGGTTCTGCCTTAGGATCTGTTTTACAGACTACGACAACTAAATCAGCAGTATATCCATTTGTTATAAATGTCTTTTCTCCATTAACAATATAGTCATCACCCTCTTTTATAGCAATCGTTTTAATTGCTGCCAAGTCCGACCCTGCCCCAGGCTCTGTCATAGCAATAGCAGATACTAAGTCACCACTAATTGCTCCTTTTAGCCACCGTTCTTTCTGAGCGTCTGTTCCATATGAATCAATATATGGCATAACAATATCATTATGGAGACCAATCCCAACCATTCCAGTGCCTACCCGCTCAAATTCTTCATTGATTACAACTGAATAACCAAAATCAGCATGAACAGCCCCAAACTTCTCATCGGCCCAAGGACATAAAAAGCCTTCGTTTCCTAGCTTTTTCCAAAAGGATCTTGGTACTTGTTGATTTTTTTCCCATTGAGCAAAATTCGGTATCGCTTCTTTTTCTAGAAATTTTCGTAATGAACGACGAAAAATAGCATGTTCTTCCCCTAAAAAAGACCTTTCCATCAAAATCACTCCAATATTTTTCAACTGATTTAAAACAAGCCTACGTTACCTCGGTTGCATCCTGATTGCGCCATCAAGCCGAATAATTTCTCCATTTAACATCGGATTTTCCAGAATGCTTGTAACCAATTGCGCATATTCTGAAGGATAACCTAACCTAGATGGAAACGGTGTCATTTCTCCTAAAGCTTTTCGTGCCTTATCGGGCAATGTAGCAAAAAGTGGTGTTTCAAATAAACCTGGAGCAATTGTCATCACTCTTATTCCCAGTGTAGAAAGATCCCTAGCAATCGGCAAGGTCATCCCTGCAATCCCCCCTTTAGAGGCACTATAAGCAGCCTGCCCAACTTGTCCCTCAAACGCAGCAACTGATGCTGTATTAATGATCACCCCACGCTCACCGTTATCATTCGGTTCATTATCAGCCATTTTTTCCGCTGCAAGACGAATAACATTAAATGTCCCAATTAAATTAACCTGAATAACTTTTGAAAATGCAGATAAATTATGTACTCCTTTGTTGCCATAAGTCTTTTCCGCCGAGCCAATTCCCGAACAATTAACAAGTAAATCAATGTTTCCAAACGTTATATTAGCTTCATCTAACGCTGCTTGCACACTTGTTTCATCTGTTACATTTGATTTGATAAAATAGACATTTTCACCTAATTCTTCCGCCAATTGATTACCTTTTTCCTCTGCTAGGTCCAAGATAACAGCTTTCCCACCTTTTAAAACAATCTTCCTTACAGTCGCTTCACCAAGACCAGATGCTCCGCCTGTAATAATAGCAACACTATTTTCAATTTCCATTTGATTATCCCCCATTTATATGTATTTTATTTCCTCATCAAGATGCGTAACAGATAATCAGAAATAGATACGGCAATTTCCGTCTCACTCATTTTTCCCTCAGCCGAATACCATTGCGTCACCCAGTTCATCGCACCTAAAATAATATTTCTCACGATTTTCACGTCCACAGTATGGAATAGATTTGCTTCTATACCTATCAAGATTAACTGATCGAAATTTTCCCCATAATCGTCACGTAGACGGAGAATTTGTTCCAATTGTTCAGTTGTAAAAATATGCTCAGGCTGCATCATTAGTTCAAATCCAGATCGTTCAGAAAGCAAATATTCAATATGAACTATCACGGCTTTTCGTAGCTTTTTGATTACAGGCAAATCCTGCTTGCGTACTTGTTCTATATTCTTCAAACTACGCTCTAACAACATGATCTGGCTTTGATACAACAGATCCTGCTTATCATGAAAGTAGTAATATACAGAACCCTTGGTCATCAGAAGTTTGGATGCTATTTCTTCCATTGTTGTTCCATGATACCCTTTCTCCGATAAAACACGAATAGCTGTCCGCAAAATGTCTTCCTTTTTCTTTGCAGTTTTCTTTTCTCTTAAAGACATGATTGCCCACTTCCTCTAAGTAGCCTATTATATTTATTTATAATTCTAAAAGTTTAGTTTTTAAATGTCAAGTTAATTTTCTAAAAACTTTAACTACTTAATTGTTTTATGTATCTCAGGTAGAGTGGATATACGCGGTATTGGCATCACTATTAGTAATAAGTATTTCGAATAACAGAAAAAGAGCCAGAAATACGATTCATCATATTCTGGCTCTTTATTTAGTGCCTTGCAGCGTCCTACTCTTGCAGGAGCAATGCCCCAACTACCATCGGCGCTGGAGAGCTTAACAGAATCGAGCAACACGTTAACAAGTAACCATAATATTTTGTATATAATCAAAGATATTCATAACGTTTACCTTTATCCCGATAAATAATATAGGTATTATGAACCAGATCCGTTCTGCATAAGAATGCTTTCATATACAAAAGGATGCAAAACTCAGGGAGGGAAAAGAAATATATTGAAAAACGGATTCATACAAACAAAAAGAAAAGAGAGTGAATGGTAATGGAAAAAATAATGAATTTTAAAAGTGTAAAAAATAAACTTTATGTCAGCTTTTCCATCGTTATTATCACAAGTTTTTTATTAGGTATTTATAATTTTCTTTCAATCGGAAAAACAAATGAAGATATAGATCAAATAGCAAATAATGATCTTCCCCTGTTAATGGCTAGTGAAAAATTAAACGCTACTATGTCCCAACAAACGGGATTAGTTCGCGGATTTTTACTATATGAAGATAATAAATACAGGGATCAATTTGACGAAAAGAAAGAGATATCAACAAAGCTTTGGGAAGATATACTTCAATTAACTGATTCAGGACAGAGCAAAGATTTGATTGATAAAAAGAACCAATTGGAAGCATTATTAACAGATGTTTTTGCTACATATGATACTGACAATAAGGAAAAGGCAATGGAAATAATGTCTACCAAAGCTGAACCGCTTGAAAATGAAATTGCCTTAGAGTTGGAAGAACTACAAGCTAATAAAGAGGAATTAGTAAACCAAAATGGAGCAAACATTATATCGAATGGCGAGACGATGTTAATTATAACAATTGTCGTGACCATTTTGATTGCAGTGCTTAGTATTTCAATAGAACTAATTACTGTTCGAATTATCACCGATCCGATCATTAATGTGATGAACCGAATGAAACGAATTGCAAACGGTGATCTCAACACAAAACCGTTGGAGACAAATTTAAGGGATGAGACAGGTCAGCTTATTATAGCCACAAACGAAATGCAACAAAGTACGTATCAGCTACTACATAAAATTAACGATGTATCTAAAACAGTTGGCACGCAGAGTGAAGCGTTGTTCCAATCCGCAAATGAAGTGAAAACCGGATCTGAACAAGTTGCCACGACAATGCAGGAATTATCATCTGGTTCAGACACACAAGCAAATAATGCAAGTGAACTGGCATCAATGATGAGCGTATTCACGAAAAAAATGCAAGAAACAAATAATAATGGCGAAGTTATCCAACAAGCATCAAATGAGGTTCTGGAAATGACAAACGAAGGCGAAAAATTGATGGAATCCTCTACAATACAGATGGAAAAAATTGATGATATTGTCAAAGATGCAGCACTTAAGGTAAGCAGCCTAGATGAGAAGTCTCAAGAAATATCTAATTTGGTTGATGTTATCAAAGATATTGCTGATCAAACAAACCTCCTAGCATTGAATGCAGCCATTGAAGCAGCACGAGCTGGTGAACATGGAAAAGGTTTTGCTGTAGTGGCCGATGAGGTAAGGAAACTTGCTGAACAAGTATCTAATTCCGTAACGGAAATAACAAATATTGTAATAAGTATTCAACAAAATTCGAGTACGGTAACTGAGTCACTTCAAAGCAGTTATAGTGAAGTTGAACAAGGAACAAGTCAATTAAAAACGACCCAGGAAACATTTAATGGAATTAGTCTTTTCGTATCAGAAATGGGAACAATCATACAGTCGATAACAAGCAACTTATCAGAAATGGCTACGAATAGCGAACAAATGAATAGTTCTATTCAAGAAATCGCCGCAATCGCTGAGGAATCAGCAGCTGGCGTTGAACAAACAACAGCATCAACACAGCAAACAACCAGTTCCATGGAAGAATTAGCAACCAACTCCATCAACCTTGCTGAATTAACCGAAGATTTGAATGCGTTGGTTCATCAATTTAAGTTCTAATTAGTCTATAATTAGCTTCGGTTGTCCAAACAAGGGCCATATCAGCCTAATTGAATGTAATAATAAAAGCAGCGATTCTGTTAACAGGATCGCTGCTTTTTATTATTAATCATTATACTCTCAGTACTAGTCAATCGACACCACGCATAAATTTGTGTATTTTTTTCGAAAATGCCCATAATACAATTCCAATAATTACTGAAAGGGTACCAATAATCATAAAGTAGGTAACCTGTGTATCAATGCTGTAATACTTAACCAATTGCGCATTTATTGCTTGAGCGGAGGCATTGGACAAATACCAAACACTCATTGTTTGTGATGCAAACGCCGCTGGTGCAAGCTTAGTTGTTGCTGAAGCCCCTACTGGAGATAAGAACAATTCACCTAATGTAACAATTAAAAAGCTCAATACTAGCCACATTGGGTTAATTTGGTGTCCGCCTCCGAGTACAAATGGAATTACCATTAAAAGGAACGATAGTCCGGCTAGAATAACACCAATAGCAAATTTAACTGGGGTTGTTGGCTGTCTCTTCCCTAATTTCGTCCATGCTACTGCAAACAATGGTGCCAAAAATACGATATAAAATGGATTAATGGATTGGAACCAGCTTGATTGAATATGCAACCAGCCAAAATCCAATTTCGTCTGTGAATCCGCAATTTGCGCAAATATAGTCGATCCTTGTTCCTGAATCGCCCAGAACATCATCGCTGTAATGAATAGCGGAATATAAGCTAGTAAGCGCGACTTCTCATCCGCTGTTGTTTTCTTACTATTATACATAACCAAAAAGTAGCTAACAGGAATGATGATACCAAGAATACTGATTATTCCAGTAAAGACGTTAATTGTCATTACGCCTGTTGGTATTGTAATTCCTAAAATAAGTAAAATAGCAATACCTGCCAACGAAAACCAACGTATCAATTTACCCTTTTCAGCAGGGCTGATTGGATTTGGTACATAACGTCCCGCCTCACCCAACGTTTTACGTGACGTTATAATATACCAGATCAAACCAATTACCATACCAACTGCTGCAATTGCAAAACCAAGGTGGAAATTGTATGTCTGGCCAATTGTACCAACAATTAACGGCGCTAATAAAGCCCCTGCATTCGCCCCTGTATAAAAGATACTAAAACCAGCATCACGGCGATAATCTTTCTTAGAATACAAATCCCCAACAATGCTAGACAGATTCGGTTTTAAAATACCTGATCCTAATATAATCAATGCCATTGAAACAAACAGCGCAGTAACGCTTCCTGGTATCGATAATGCCAAGTGACCGAGCGCAATTAAGACCCCGCCATATATAATAGTTGATCTGCTTCCCAATATACGGTCAGCAAGCCAGCCGCCAAGAATGGTCGACATATAAACCATTGCTCCATAAATGGACATAATGGACGCTGCTGTCGTTTTATCAAGCCCTAAACCGCCTTTGGTTGTTTCATAATAAATGTAAAATAAGAGTACAGCACGCATACCATAATAGGAGAAACGTTCCCAGAATTCTATGGAGAACAAAGTAAGTAGGCCTGGAGGATGGCCAAAAAAACCTTTCTGTGGTATGGTTTCCAAAATCTCTTCTTTCCTGCTCTTCATCTGTTTTAACCTCTCTTCTATCTCTCTTGTTGCCTAAATAATTTGATAATTCTATTATTTTTAGGTAAATGGTTTAATAAGAATAGTACTAGAATACCCCTCTCTTTTTTCAATTTCAATGCATTAAGAAAAAATTCTTTTATGGCGAAAATAGTGAAAAAAGTGACGATAATAGCTTAAACTCTTAAAATTGACAGCAGTTATTGTTTACAGAGAAGGGGAAGTTATTCACTAGCAAAGATTTAACAGTGTTTGAATAGATTCCATTTACTGCTAATATGCGTTATATTTAGAGTCGAACTCAATGTAAAATGAGGAAGTTTTTACATACAAACAGTTGAGAGGCGATCACATGAATAAATGGTTTTACCTTAATCTTTTATTGTTCATTGCTGCAATTTGGCAAGTTATTCGAATCAATCCATTGCCAGGTATGCAATTACATATTTTTCTTGGCCTGCTAGGTCTCTTATTTTTCTTATTCAATTGGACACGACATGCGGTCTTTTCCACCATTCGCAACACACCAAAACGTGAAACCAAAATTAAACTTGCTAATTTATCCAAAAGAATCGTGCCTTATCATCGTTGGACTGGTACGGCTGCACTCATCATCATTATTATCCACGCTATACTTGTTATTCATCGCTATGGCTTACAACTTGGCTGGTCTAAAATGGCAGTCGGATCTGTAGCTGGGATTCTTTTAATCGGTATGGTAACGACCGGATGGCTGCGTTTATTCCGACCCTCAATACGAAAGCGGAAGTTACATTTGTATTTGGGCATGTCTCTGTTCTTATTAATTTTTGTCCATTTATTGCTATAAAAACATTGATAACCAAGATAATATGCCAACGGGACTAATCTTCCCCGTTTTAGTGTTTGACCTTAAAAAGCGCGAAGAACCTAGAAGGCTCCCCGCGCTATTTAAACGCTATTTCTTTTTCCATACCGTTAAATACTTCTTCTTGTACTTGTACTTGTTATCTTCTTCTGTTTCAATCAAGTCTAGTGCGGTTCGTTTTATTTCTTCATCTTTTACTTCATCATACAAATTTTTTAAGTCTTGGATAATATCAAATCGGATCAGCGTATAATTCTTTTCATCTTTACACTGGTGAAAACGATCAACCAAATGATGGATCACCATCTGTTTTTGCTCTGGTCCTGCTAGTCCTATTTTCCAAATAGATTGTAAGCTATGTCTGGCGGTGACAAACTTCTTATCCTTCGTTACCTCCCAAATTTGCGGAAAATCGGTTAGTATTCGCTTCTACGGATCACTAATTGCCAAACTGGAAAGAAATTGTGCAGCTCTTGATCTAGTATGGTTATCTGGATCGGTCAAGCCTTCCTTTAATTGAAGATCTTCAAAATACGATTGTGTTATATTGTCCATTTTGCATGACCTCCTCAATAACCGCCATACCTTATATTCATTAAAAATTTTTCCACACTAAATGAATTCATGAAGCAATTCTTCTACCATTAATTGCGATTTTAATCCTTCTAACCCGTCAACAGCAGGCTGTATATCATTTTGAACACAGTGAATAAAGTGCCTAATCGCACCTTCAAATCCTCGTAGCTTTAAGATGGTTTCCCATGAAGATGGTGTTTTCATCGTCATTGTATCATTTTGTTCCACTTCCATCGTATGCATGTTTTTAACCCGATAAATGGTGCCGTCCGCAAAGAGTTCCAATTGTTCTAAATTACTACCTGTATTCCGGTGCATTGCTGTGCTAAAAGATCGTTTATGTGAGGATTCATATGTATGTTGTGCATAGATGAGCTGGTTTTCATTGTTGACTCGTATATTCTTATACATAGCTTGCACGTTTCCGCCCGCCAGCCAACGAACCGTGTCAACCAAGTGAATGTAATCATCTAACATCGTATAGCTAGCTGAATTGCCACCGATTCCGTTCACTCTATGCTTTTCAAATCGAGCCCAAGCTAGATCATTAACGCTTTCCTTTGCTTCTACATACATTGGAGCAAAACGGCGATTAAAACCTACCATCAGCTTTCTTCCATGCCTTTTACTTAAATTCACCAATTTTTCAGCCTCTGAAACGGTTGCTGCTAAAGGTTTATCAACATAAACATCTATTCCATTGGTTAAAAGCTCTGACACAACTTCGAAATGGGAAACTGTCGAACTATGTACAAAAACCGCATCACAATGTTGCGTTAATGCTGACAAGCTGGCAAAATACTGAATACGGTATTGCTTACAAATATGTTTCCTTTTCTCGGTGCTTGGTGAAAATGCACCAGAAAATGTCCAATCAGTTTCTTTAGTAAGGACAGGTAAATACGCTTTCTGGGCTATCCCCCCCAAACCTACCATCCCAATTCGTAGCTTTCTCATGTTAAATCAATCCCCCTTCAGAAAATAGATTCAAAGAGTCTCTGAACTTTTTCATTAGTATACACTGCACTATTTTCCTTTACAAATATTCGCTTTTTCCATTACCCCATCCTCCATTATAAGGTTGTAATTGACGAGATAACGATTAATTATGTTTATCCTGTGTCGTCACATTTCCAAAACTTTGACACGCGAATCTAATTAAGGTATATTATCAATAGACGAACAATTTAATTAAACATAACTTTAATATTCGTGTTTAGGAGTGTAAATCATGGAAAATGTATTTGATTACGAAGATATACAGCTGATTCCAGCAAAATGTGTGATAAATAGCCGATCAGAATGCGATACTACCGTAACATTTGGTGGCCATACATTTAAGCTGCCTGTGGTACCGGCAAATATGCAAACGATTGTCGATGAAAAGATAGCGCTTTACTTAGCAGAAAATGATTATTTTTATGTTATGCACCGCTTTGAACCCGAAACAAGATTTGCTTTTGTTAAAGATATGCAAGCACGTGGGTTATTCGCATCAATAAGTGTTGGGGTGAAAACGGAAGAGTATCAATTCATCCAACAATTAGCTAATGAACAGCTCACACCAGAATTTATTACGATTGACATCGCCCATGGTCATTCCAATGCGGTGATAAACATGATCCAGCATATAAAAAAACACCTGCCTAATAGCTTTGTCATTGCCGGAAATGTCGGCACACCAGAAGCAGTTAGGGAGCTAGAGCATGCTGGTGCAGACGCGACAAAAGTAGGTATTGGACCTGGAAAAGTATGTATCACAAAGGTTAAAACTGGATTTGGGACTGGTGGCTGGCAATTAGCTGCCCTAAAATGGTGTGCCAAAGCCGCAAGCAAGCCGATCATTGCGGACGGTGGTATTCGTACACATGGTGATATCGCGAAATCCATTCGTTTTGGTGCCTCAATGGTCATGATTGGTTCCTTATTTGCCGGTCATGAAGAATCTCCAGGAGAAACCGTTGAAAAAGATGGAAAGCTTTATAAAGAATACTTTGGTTCGGCCTCGGAATTTCAAAAAGGCGAAAAGAAAAATGTAGAGGGAAAGAAAATGATGGTCGATTATAAAGGTCCATTACAAGACACATTGAATGAAATGGAGCAAGATCTACAATCCTCAATTTCTTATGCGGGCGGAAACAAACTGGAAGCAATCCGTACAGTCGATTATGTTGTAGTGAAGAATTCAATTTTTAATGGGGATAAGGTGTATTAATTAATACGAAACTAACACATTTCCAATAGATTCATACATTTTTTGTTTGCAAACTAATTTTTCGTGTTATAATAAACATAGAAACATAAATTAGTCATAAAATAATAAAGACCGAAGATACGGTAATATCTTCGGTCAGCAATGAATCGCTTCCCCTTTAAGAGGGTCAGCGCAAGTAAGGAATAGACCTCACCCCACTGATAATCTAAGGGAGGTCTATTTTTTATGGTCTATGATCATCACAACAAGCGTTGCAAAAGCGATCATGACAACCAACGTCTCAAAAACAGACAGAGGCAACACCTCCTTCCGTTATAGCATATCGTAAGACACCTACAACC
The DNA here is from genome assembly GCF_054048505.1 of Virgibacillus sp. FSP13. NCBI lineage: Bacteria > Bacillati > Bacillota > Bacilli > Caryophanales > Bacillaceae > Virgibacillus > Virgibacillus sp. FSP13. The sequence continues at coordinate 25,179 of NZ_JBSVKG010000022.1, forward strand.
GACTGAAGTGCGCCGATCTCCCATGAGAAAAACGACTATTGCATGTATTCATTATACCATTGTCATTACTATTTCCAAAGTTTTAAAGAGTGATTTTCTTGTAACTTGTCAGAAAAATATTCGACCATTGAAAAATCGTACAGGTCTTTTCCTCATGTTTGGAAGTATTTCATCTGTTTCCGACAGCATTTCACCCATTTTGGACAGTAAACCGATCAAGTTTACCAGTGAGCAAGCCCCAAGCTAATTATTTCTGTCAAACATCATTCAAGTCACCCATGCTCAGCATCCGCTTCTCCACATCTTCTTTCCCTGGCATCCCGGACTGGGCGCCTTGTTTTTCAACGGAAAGTGAAGCTGCAGCATTTGCAAATAACACTGCTTCGTTCAGATCGTACTGATTAACCAATGCATAGGCAAGTGCCCCGTTAAATGTATCACCCGCCCCAGTTGTGTCGAGGGCCTTTATTGGAAAACCAGGGACTTTCACATGGGCTTTACCGTCATAATATTGGGCGCCATCTTTCCCTAACGTAACAATTAACTGATTTGGGTACATTTCCAAGGCATCCTCCATATCCATACCAAAGATTTGCCTGCATTCACTTTCGTTAGGTGTAAGGTAGTTGATTTGGGAAATAAACTGCTTATCAAAGTGTTCAGCTGGTGCGGGATTCAATATAATAGGTACATTTTTTTCGTTACATAGTTCAACAACTGTACGGACAGTTTCAGGCAATATTTCCAACTGCAAAACAACCATTTTACTATGACTAATGGTATCCTTCAGTCCGACAATCGTATCCTTTTTTAATTCATAGTTTGCACCAGGGATAACAATAATTCGATTATCATTATTAGTTAAAATAACGTTCGCTACACCAGTTGATGTACTTGGGAGGCTCCTAACATTAGCGACATTTATGTTTTCATTATGTAAATGCGTCTTTAGTTCACGCCCAAATACATCATCCCCGACACATGCTACCATTTGTACATCTGCCCCAAGTCGTGCTGCTGCTACTGCTTGATTCGCACCTTTTCCACCTGGCGAAGTAGCAAATTCTTGACCTAAGATTGTTTCGCCAAGCGCAGGGACATCCTTAACTTTTATGATTAAATCCATGTTAATGCTTCCGACAACTGTTATCACTTTACTCACTTCTTTCATTTTTAGCTGGTTTTTAAGTAATTTATTATTAGCCATATTTAAAATCTGTTTAGCCACTTTATTTCATTATCTGTTAAGACTTTGAGTAAAATTGTATCATATTTTGCAATCAAAAACCCCCTTAGCACACCATACTAAAGAGGTCATAACCTGCAATTAAATAAAATTTTACCTGTCCCCACTCATGATCAAAATTCCTAAATCCTGTCATGAAACAGTATCACGCTTGAACTTCCTTCGTTTCTTTTGCCTCAAATCCCATTTTATGAATTCGATTGATGATGTCGGAAATGGCTACAAGATTTCGGTCGTATGTCACACACCCTTTTTCACTTCCCCAGTTCACATCTATTTCGATTACTCCCTCCATTTTTGAAATAGCTTTTTCAACTTTAATTGGGCAATTCACACAATGCATTCCTTTAATATCAAGGTATGCTGTTTCATTCATGACGCACTCACCACCTTATAACGAATAATAATACATTTTATGTTAGCCTTATGGTCCTTAGAACAAATGAACCTCTATAATAAAAAATTGCGATTCAGCTTTACCTGTTATGTTTACGAACAAGATGAAGGGAAAGCTTAATACCCGTTTTGTGCATCCCCAACATAAAGACACCAGCTAACATTTGGTCATATTTCGTGTTGAATGGCGGAGGGAGTAAACTAAAAGAAGATGTTGTTTGATAAGGGATACAAAGGTGCGCTGTACGTTGTGTGAGAAATGGGTTATCCATCCCATTGACCAATGCATTTACAATGAATAGCAAACAGGCCGGCATGATGAAAAGGCTACTCTTGAATGCATAACGTTTTAACTGCTCCTTGTGCAATCGGCGGCTGGAATCTGGTGACGTAATTGGTGTCCACATATGAAAAGCGAGTAAAAACAACAGGAAAAGGTATATATACTGGATGAAGGCAAATTGGGATAGCATATTCAGCATAACGGGTACATGATACAGAAAGAATAGGACGGCAAATGCGACTAAAGCAGCCTTAGGTGGCGGGAATAATTTTAGGATACCTTTTATCGCGGGAAGTTTACGGATTGCCTTGAATATTGATTCAGGAATCCCTAGCATAAAAATTGGTGGAACAATAAAATATAGCACACTCATTTGTATCATGTGCAAACTGAATGAAAGAGGACTGATAGCTGAGAACGGACTACCGATCGCCATGTAAAATAAGGATAGAGAGAGTAAAAACAAGATTGGCTGTTTCGAATATGCTTTTATTGCAGTATGACGGTGCAGCCAATACCCATATAAAAATGCCACACCTATTAGAAACAGCAAAAGTGGAACATTCCAAGCTGATCCATATAAAAACAAAACCTCAAAGACCATTTCATCCTCCTTTACGTACTGATTTGCTACATATTTATATTTATGAATGAATGTACTTTATATGTTGAGTTTTTTATTTTTAATCAATTTCAGCTCTTGACTTCATCTAACTTGGCAATTTTTTGTAAGTTTTCTTCATTCGCAATAACCGTTGTCCCCCTAGCAAACAACTTTATCATTGCAACGCCCATATCGAATGCTCCGTCCTAGCAGCTGAAAGAATCAAACCACTCCCCAAATCCGCTTCACACCGACGAGCCTTTTACCATCAAACGATAACCTATAAATGTCCGGCATTCCAAGACCTTTCCAGAAATCAAAGCCATATTTGTTATCAAAATAATTGATTATTAATACCATTAGATTACCATGTGTTCCGATAACGATATTTTCCCCTACACGTTGATCTAATATTTTGATCGCTGCCTGTACACCTCTATTTTGAGCAACCCTGTTGGATTCTCCACCCTTCCAATAATAATCAAAATCCTCCCAAACCCTCGTGATTGCAGCCATAAAGTCCACAACCGGTTTTTCGGATAACATTCTCTCTCTAAAGTTATTTTCTATCTTTATCTCTTTGCCGATGTATTTGGCAATCCCTTCAACGGTCTGGATCGCACGCTTATACGGACTTGAATAGACATTATCAACTTTCTCGGCTTTGAGTAATTTCGTAACTGTCAGTGCATCCGCAAAACCGCGATCTGATAACGGCCTTCCTAGTTCATCAGGTGTATATGTGGAATGCGCATGTCTAACCAAGTACAAATTGGTAGTCAAATCGAACACCTACCTTATTATAATATTGAATTGCACTACTACTAGGTGAATTCTAAAGTTCCGATAAAGCACTCTTGAATTTACCGATCGTATTCGCTCTCGAAACTTGAATATGGGGATCCGCTTCACAATTATCGCACATCATTTCATTCTATTATTAATACTTTGTTGGAGAAAGATCATCTCATCAGCAAGTTTTTGAATACGCTCAGAAACACTACGATCGATGATGTCATCACTTTCTATATCAAAGGAATCATTTTGGATAAAGACGTTTCCTGTTGGTATCAACCCTTTAAGATAAGAAAGTATAGGTTTTAGTTGATACTCCGTTACAAGAAAATGTTTGTCCGACCATCCTGTTGAAACAATACCTGTTACTTTATATTTAAAAGCATTTTCGGGAAAATGATCCAATAGATTTTTCAATACACCTGAAATAGAGGCTTGATAAATTGGTGTGCCAAATATCAAAAAGTCTGCTGACAAAATCTTATCAACAACATTCCACGTATCATCATTATATAATGCGATGGGGGCTCCAGTCGCAAACTCCACCTCATAATCTTTTAAATCAATTAATTCTATCTCTATGGATGGGTCAGTAAATTTGGCAGCTGCTAGCACATCGTAAACAGCTTGAGACGTCTTATTTCCAGCCAAAGTTCCTGATATTCCAACAAGTTTCAACCTAACTCCCTCTCTTCTTATTCAAATAGATTTACGCTCACGTCTTAATACTAAAAGTTCTTTTCATATGACCTCTGTATCAATGAAAAAATCGCACTTTACTTCATCATAACCTTCCACAACACTTTTTATATTTTTTGCCGCTGCCACACGGACAGGGGTCGTTTCTGCCTACCTTAACACGTTTCTTGCTGGTAAAATTATTTGTTGGTAAGGATTGCAATGATTCTTGTCCACGCAACTCTGTTGACATGTAGCCTTTTAGGAACCATTCCCTCGTGTTGTTCATCAAATTAACGAGTTGATCCATTACAGCCTGAACTGCTTCCATACTATCAAATTCGAGTCTAGCACTTAAAAAATGTAAAATATCGTTTGGTCCATCCCCGATTCGTGTTGCATATACACATTCTTCTACAAGCTCATCCGCCTCTTGCCTATCTAGATCGTAGTTTTTCCTAAGGAAGCCCACGAATTGAGTATAGATCTTGTTACGATCGACAAAATCAGGCTCCCCAGCTTCTAGAAGTTGTTCTTTCGTAAATGGATAGAAAGACAGATTATCTCTCTTCTGATGCTCTTGTCTCACTCTATTCGAATCAAACACCCTGAAATTTGAGTAACCATTCTCATCGATAGTGATTTCCTCATTGTATGAATTGGCATTATGAATCACAGATATGTATTCAATAAGATCTAGCGTTTCATGTGTGTATTCCGCAAGCATTTTTTCCAATTGTGATAAATTTAGTGTTCCATAATAATACAAAAGTCCACGTGTGAGCTTGATCCATTCAGTATTTTTTCTCACTATCGATTTAACTTTAGAACTGGATTCAAGGAAAAATAATGGTTCTATTAGTTCCTCTGGTATTGCTAGGATCTCTTTTCCTTTAAAAGATCCAGTATAGATGACACCACTCTCACGAAAATATTCAAGTTGATCTAATTCTAATTTTGGTGCGGCCATGTAACCGCCATTGCGGGCAATTTTCCCTATTATATTGAATCGTTCTATATCCAATTCCAAGCAAATATCCTCGAGTAATTCGGGAATTTTTTCTTGTAAGGATGCGATTAGTTCTGTTTTCCTTAAGGTACTAGCATTTTTTATCCCTAAACGCTTTCGGATGCTATCTAATTCATATTTCGTATATCTGCTCAAGCCTTTATGGAGTGTAAAAGGAACGTCAATTTCACTCCAAAACTTTTCACGCACTTTTTTCTCCATTTTCACTCTATCTTCTTTTAGTTCTGCCAAGGCATCTATTAGGGTTTCCTCTAAGTCGTTATTTACATTGTTACTCACGTCGTTCACCTCCACTACATTCTACAATACCACACATCATCTAACGTTAATTATATCAAAATCTCATTGATAACTGTGCTGTTTTTTCCTTTTATTCGTTTAATATTGACAGAATACAGCTGCACCTATATAGTAGAAGTGTAGATAGTCTCATATAATTTGATTCCGTAGCTCAGCAGGGAGAGCGCCACCTTGACAGGGTGGAGGTCGTTGGTTCGAGCCCAATCGGAATCACTAGATAACAAAAGCCTGTACCCTTGAATATCAAGGCGTACAGGCTTTTGTTTTGACTGTAACAGATGCTTTACATCAAAAATATTTCGAGGCCAATATTTTGGCTGTACGTGTAGCAAGCGCTTGCGTTGTTATGGTTGGATTAGGCCCTCCAAGGGAATTATAATCGGCACTATTATCAGCAATATAGAGTCGTTCTACCTGATAAGCTTCACATGATGTGTCAACGACAAACCCCATCCGCATCGAGCTTTGTAGGTGAATGAAGTAATTCGGCGGAAGATCGGTTCGGTGGACTTTTTTCGCACCTGCATGTCGTAAAATACTTGTGGCGATTTTTGCTAATTGTTCTCTTCTTTTTTTCGATTTTTCACTTGGTGTATAATGTACGAACGGTACCGCTCCATGTTCATCTTTAATATGGGGATCCAGCTCAACTCTGTTATGATACTGCACTTCGTCATCTGTAATAATGGAAAGTGTGAGCGATCTTCTGTAGCCTTTCATAGCTTCTTCAAGCTCAGAACCGACAAGTCTTCCCCGCCCGTCCCACATATCTGAATCAGATGGATGAAGACTATTATAGCCGGATTGACTAAACCCAAATAGAGGTTGAGCTGTTAGTCCTGGACTTTCCCCGATAATTTCAATCATACCGAGACCAGGATAGTCAAGTCGTGCTCCGGAAGTATGGCCAATGAATGGATTAACGGATGGACTGCCCACAATATCCATCAATGTTTGCTCTTCAAATGTTCCTGTAACCATATCCATATAATGATTTGTCAAACCACGACCTACCCAAGGGTTATAAGGCAAATCAGAGTTCAACCAAAGTCGTGGTGTTTCTATACAACCAGCCGCCATCACAACTACTTTTGCACCTAACTCTTTGATTTCACCTGTCCACGTATCCCGTATTTGGACCCCTACTGCACATTGGTTTCCATTGGGATTCATCTCTGTTAATACCTTCATTACAAATGTATTCGGCCTAAATGTCACATTCCCTGTCTTCATGGCCAGTGGGACATAACTGACTGCCGTTGTACGTTTAGCCATTTTTTCGTATGTTGGGCCATAAGGACATCCCTGACCACAATGACCGCTTAACGTACAACCCTCCATATGGCTTAATTCTTCTAAAGAGTAGTTAGGATCCATTAAATGTTCATTTGGGGGTAAGATTGCATTCGGTTGCGGACGGTAGCCAATACTTGTTACATCTAATGTTTGATTAACGGAAAAGCCGGCTTTTTCTGAGCCATAATAGAAAAGCGCCTCTTTCGTTGTCGTTGGTGCAAATTCAACTGGTAATGTGGCTTCTACCTTTTCATAATAGGGAACGAGCTCATTGTAATGAATAGGCCACTCAGCGATTGCTTCAGGAAATGCGCGTGGAGAGTTTGCATAGTAATGAAGCGTAGACCCGCCAATCCCGGCACTTTGCCATAATATCGCCGGATCAGGAATATTTCTGTACCAAGGGGTGCGTCTACGATCTGCTGGACCCCAGCGGAATTTACCAGTAACGAAATCATTCATATCATTTTCAAGTCTTGTCAACTGACTCCGGTAAAGTGAACCATCCAAATACCTTGGGTCGGAACTTTCCTTCGTATCTCCACGGTTCTCATTAGGTTCTGGCCACTTTTTATTTCCATACCAGGGGCCTGCTTCAAGTACTAGCACATTGACTCCTAACTCCCCAAGTTCTTTCGCAACAACAGGTCCGCCACCACCTGCTCCAATAACAATTACATCAGAATCTGTTTTCATTCGCCACCCTCATTTCTCTTTTATAAAGTGCCATAGTTGGTATAAAATGCGACGTAACTTTAGGTTGCAGTTTATATCAACTGTGACTAATAGCAACAACGTTTTTGATGGGACGAGTGAGCGCAGTCCCAATCCTTAGGTAAACATCCTTAATAAAAAGCCACGGAAGTCACGATAACCCAAAGATACACCAGGGTAACCAATTTGTTGCCAACTCAAAGGGAAAAATTCTAGTCGGCGATTGCTTGGGGGATATAACCGTGTAGAGCCATAAGCCGGCCACTCTGAATAGTAGCCAAACAATGATAAACGATTTAATGCATCTGTCACATATTTGACCATTCCAGCATTATTTTGAAAAGGAGATGGTAATAAGTAAAGGTCGATATCAAGTTCTTCTAGGGTAGATAACGTAAGAATTCGATCTTTTCGGGAAAGATAAGAAAACATCCCACCTCCAGGAAAGAAACATTGTGGAAAGGCCTGTTTCTGATGGCGATTTACAAGCTGTGTTGCTGCAACGTCTAACATTTGAGCCGTGGGATAAGCAAGAGGGATAACAGTATGATACAACTGCTGCTGAATCGAAATGTAATGATTTAAACCATAGATGACATAATTATGTACCCCCATGTCTTGTTCAATAAAAGGGGGCTCATGTTGATTTGCTGGAGGCAGTAAAGCATCCGTAAGGGCCCGGAAGCTTGCCTGCACATATTCTTGAGGTTGGATATAAACACTGATGACGTTTCACCTCTTTCTAATTTGACAGTCTACCAGTGCGTGTTGAAAATGAGGAAAAAAGGGATCAGAAGTTTGAAATCCGACGTACAATTTTACCGAACCTTTTGAACATCTTCTACACTACTGTATTTTACAGTTCCATTTTTTATGCCCAGATACTGCCTATTTCTTTGAAGATACGTTTTTAAAAGATGATGAAACTAACCTTCTTCTTAATTTTAACTAAACATTCTTAAAACCAGTATTTTGACAAATTACACCACCCTTCTCAAAAATGCGATTACACTATATAATAGATTTAACGGAAAGGAGGAAACGAAAATGGATGAATACGGATTTAAGGAAATTTTAAATGCGTTTAAGCTTCATTCCGAGCATATTGATAAGAAAATGGATACATTGAAAGCTGATTTAACAAGTCAGATAAATGGCTTGGAGACCCGGATGGATGGCTTAGAGACCCGTATGGACGGCTTAGAGACCCGTATGGACGAAGGATTTAAACGTGTTGATAAAAAATTAGATAACCTTAATAAAAAATCTAATGGCATAAGGGTCGAACTAACCGAAACACAGGAAACAGTTGACTATTTATCAAGTAAAAACGCACAACATGAAAAGAAACTTCGAAACACCTGCAGACAACATGCATAGAGAAATAACCTCATATGTAAATTATCCCAATAAGTTATACCTCCACCTTCCTCTTCTATTTGGAAAATAAAAAGGTAGGCGGAGGCTTTTATTTGTCTACTGATGAAAATTCTACTACTCTATTTATCAATTTTCCTCTAAGCAAAGTTAAACTATTGCCAGGTTTTCTCCTTGATTTGTTCTAGACTTAACAGCTGCACAAGATCGTAACTTCTACCACTTCTGTACATCCCCGCAATTTCCACCGTCACAGAAACAATTTTTGGATAATTCCTTAAATATCAGTATAATAGATCATATCATCCTTAATCACAACACGGAGGTCCACATGCGAACTATCTTCTCATTCTTAAAATCTTACAAACTCACAATCATTGTCGCATACAGTTTAACCATGATTGAACTGGCAACCGAATTGCTTCTCCCCTTTTTCTTAGGGAAAATGATCAACCAAGGGGTAGTAAATAAGGATATCGATTCTATCATTATCTGGGGCAGTATCATGATTGGTCTCGCATTTACAGCATTTCTAGCAGGGATTATAAATTCCTTTTACGCTTCTCACACTAGCTTGAGTGTTTCTTATGACATGCGCGAGAAGCTTTTCCAGAAAGTCCAATCTTTCTCATTTGCCAACCTGAATCAATATCCAACGTCATCACTTGTGACCCGTTTCACCAATGACGTTCGTCAACTCCAGAACACTATTTTTATGGGATTAAGGATTATGACAAAAGCACCACTCATTGTGCTTGGAGGTGTCGTCATGGCATTTGTGGTGAATGCCCGGCTTGCAGTCATCTTTCTTATTACGGTGCCGCTTCTGATCGCTTTTCTGTTTTGGGTGTTAAAGAAAGCAAGTTCCATGTTTAATAATGTGCAAAAACGTGTGGACCGTGTTAATCAAGTGATGCAGGAAAATTTATCGGGCATGCGTTTGATTAAGGCATTTCTCCGTCGTGACCATGAAGAAAATCGGTTTACGAAAGCAAATCAAGACCTAGCCATTCAAAATCGGAAAACATTTCGCTTTGTGGAGTCTTCCATGCCAGTTCTGCTTTTTATCATGAATTTGAGTTTGATTTTTATTTTATGGTTTGGTAACAAGCAGGTTCTTACTGGTGAGACATCAGTCGGAGATATCGTAGCGATTGTCAATTATGCATTAAGGGTGGCCATGTCCATTTCTATGTTTACGTTTATTACGATGGCTTTTTCCCGAGCCAAAGCCTCCGCCGAACGGATTGACAATGTTCTAAAAGTAAACGTTGATTTAGTCGATGATCAAGGTGTGAATCAAGGAGCAAGTATTATCACTGGAAAAATCACATACAACAACGTTTCTTTCGCCTATCCGAACGCAAATGAAACAATCCTCCGTGATCTTTCGTTTGTCATAAATCCTAGAGAAAAATTGGCAATTATCGGTGCAACCGGATCAGGTAAAACATCCCTATTGCAACTTATCCCGCGTCTATATGATGTAAATGAAGGAGAAATTTTGCTTGATGACCAAACAATTACGTCGTATACAACGGAGAACTTACGCCGGGGAATTGGTTATGTTCCACAAAATCCATTGCTTTTTAGTGGAACAATTTTTGATAATATTGCTTGGGGAAAAGAAAATGCAACACCACAAGAAGTAGAACAAGCAGCCAAAGATGCACAAATCCATGAAACAATTATGGGACTCCCACATCAATATAAGACCAAAATTGGCCAGAATGGTGTTAATCTATCTGGTGGTCAAAAGCAACGAATTTCGATTGCCAGGGCACTTATTCGCCGCCCAAAGATTTTAATGCTGGATGACAGTACAAGTGCACTTGATTTAGCTACCGAGTCACAGTTGTTGGAGGCAATTGAGCATTATGATTGCACAACGTTAATCATCACACAAAAAATTACAACTGCAATTCGTGCAGATCGTATTCTATTAATGAATGATGGTGAACGCCTCGCCCTTGGGACACACCACGAACTAATGCAAGTGTCAAGCTTGTATCGTAACATTGTTGAATCACAGTTTGGAAAGGAGTATCCACATGCAACTTAAACAAATGAAAGAACCTTTCCAACACGAAAAAATCCATTTCCAACCGCTTACTGACGGGAAGAAGTCGAATAAAGCTCGGAATACTACAGCAACTGTTAAACGAATCTGGTCCTACTTGGCTCGTGAAAAAGTCAAACTTGCACTTGTTATTCTGATGGTTATAGCAAGTTCTGGATTAAGCCTGCTCGGACCATACATGATTGGGATGGCGGTTGACGATTATATTGTTACAAAGGAAAGTGCCGGACTTGGCATCTTGTTACTTTGGTTAATTATCATTTATCTGGTTCATTCGCTGTCGATTTTTTTACAAAATTATTGGATGGTTGGGATTGCGCAGAATACGGTTTATGCACTACGGGATGATTTGTTTCGCCAATTCCATCGTCTGCCAATTTCTTATTTTGACAAACGACAACACGGCGAATTAATGAGTAGAATCACGAATGATATCGACACGATAAATAACACACTCAATCAGTCGGTCATTCAAATTTTTACCAGTATCTTGACTCTAGTGGGAACTGTGGTTGTTATGCTTATATTAAGCCCATTATTGACGATTGTTACGATGACGATCATTCCCATCATGTTTGTCGGCATGCGCTGGATAACGAAACGAACTGGACCATTGTACAAACGACAGCAACACGATTTAGGTGAACTGAATGGTTATGTAGAAGAGATCGTTTCCGGGCAGCATATTGTAAAAACGTTTTCCCAGGAAAAACGAGTGATTCAAGAATTTGCTAGGAAAAACAGGGTACTAAAGCTTTCTGGCTTTTGGGCGCAGACGATTTCCGGTTTTATCCCTAAAGTGATGAACATGCTTAATTTCTTAAGCTTTGGGTTAATCGCTTTAGTTGGTGGGTTGCTCGCCGTTCACCAGGTAATTACCGTTGGCGTGATCGTGATTTTTACCGAGTATGCCCGGCAATTCACCCGTCCATTAAATGAACTATCCAATCAGTTTAATGTTTTATTATCCGCGGTTGCTGGTGCAGAACGTGTGTTTAACGTTATCGACGAAGAACAGGAAGAAAATGACGAAAATGATGCACAGCGGCTTGCGCGGACAAACGGGCATGTTGTTTTCCAAAATGTGTCATTCGCCTATGAGGATACGCACATTCTAAAGCAGATTAGTTTCGAGGCAAATCCCGGGGAAACGATTGCCTTCGTTGGCCATACAGGTGCGGGAAAAACAACGATTATTAACCTGATCTCCCGTTTCTACAACTATGATCAGGGCAAAATCACGCTTGATGGTATCGATTTGAAGAACATTAAACGTTCAAGTCTTCGGTCACATATGGCATTTGTTTTACAAGATTCTTTTCTATTTCAAGGAACCATTCGGGAAAATATCCGCTATGGCCAGTTGGCAGCAACAGATGCCGCCGTCGTAACTGCTGCTAAAAATGCCAATGCACATGCCTTCATCAGTCGTCTCCCAAATGGTTATGACACAGTGCTTGATCAGAACGGTACAGGGATTAGTCAAGGGCAGAAGCAACTACTCACGATTGCCCGAGCTATCTTAGCTGAACCGGAAATTCTGATATTGGATGAAGCAACAAGCAACATTGACACGGTTACGGAGCTGACCATTCAAGATGCACTGCAACGATTAATGGCAGGGCGGACAAGTTTTGTTATTGCTCACCGGTTAAATACAATTCAGGAAGCAGACAGAATTATTATGTTAAAGGATGGTTGCATTTTAGAACAAGGGTCACATGAGGAACTTATTGCACAGCATGGCAACTATTATCAGCTTTTTAAAGGACAATTAAAAGATTAAGGTGTGCATTAGAATATTAAATAAAATAATGATAAACTTGTTTTGGGATAATAAAATTCGGGAATGTACTATAGAATTGAGGTGGCTTACATGGCAAGAAAAGGAACAATGATCGAGCGTTCAATCAAAAGTAAGTACTTAGAGGAAGAAATGATGTTAAAAATTTACCAACCCGAAGCATTTTCCGACTTGTATAAGTACCATATTTGTATCATGCAGGATGGAAATGATTACTATCAACTTGGTCGGGTTGCTACATTAAGTGACAGACTCCATGCAAGTCAGGAGATAACGAATACGATTTTTGTCGGTATTCATTATCAAGACAAATTTGATCGACGCGAAAAATATCACCCAAGTGGTAAACAACAAAAAGCATATATCAAATTTTTGGTTCATGAAGTCGCTCCCTTTTTAGACGACTTACTTCCTACATATCATATGGGACAATCACGCACATTAATGGGGGATTCCCTTGCTGGAACACTTGCATTAATGACTGCACTTCAATATCCGAATACATTCAGCAATGTGATTATGCAATCACCATATGTCGATGAAACGGTGATGAGTGCTGTCAAAAATGCCAAACAAATGGATTCCATGGATATTTACCATACAATTGGTGTAGAAGAAACAGAAGTAGATACGACAGATGGTTCCAAACAAGACTTTCTTACACCAAATCGAGAATTAAACAAACTCTTAACCGAAAAAGGAACGAGTTATATTTATCATGAACTCGACGGGCCCCACACTTGGAAACCATGGCAAAAGGATCTTAAACGCGCCCTTATAACAATGTTTGATGAGTAAAAGTATAAAATTTCTAAAAAGATTCTTTCAATTTCAGAACTTTTTTTGTTATAATAGAAGGTAAATCACATTATAGGGTAAATGTATCATCGTAATAATGGACAAAATATGAAGAGGAGGTTTTACGATGAAATACGGTATTATTATTTTTCCATCTAAGCCTATCCAAGACGAAGTAAACTCATATAGAAAACGGTATGATCCGCATTATGCGCTTGTTCCCCCACATCTTACATTGAAGGAAGCATTTGAAGCGGATGATGATGAACTTGAGACATTAATTACTGAGCTTAAGCATATCGCTAACCAAACAAAACCATTCACTATTAATATCAATAAAGTAAGCACGTTTGCACCGGTGACCAATACAATTTATCTAAAAGTCGAACCAATCCAGGAATTAATCGATTTACATGAAAAAATGCAAAGCGGTAAATTCCCTAAAAACGATGCATACAATTTTGTTCCGCATATTACAGTTGCACAAAAGCTCAAAGACGATGAATATTCTGATGTGTTCGGTAGCATGAAAATGAAAGAGTTCAAAATTGAAGATACAGTTGATCGTTTTCAATTGTTATATCAATTGGACAATGGTTCTTGGACCGTTTACGAATCATTCGTGTTCGGAAAGGAATACGTGTGAATATTACGCTAGTTAAGTCAGAACAAGAAAAACAACAAGCGTTTGAGGTGCGTACTACCGTCTTTGTCAAAGAGCAAAATGTACCGCCCGAAGAAGAACTTGATCAATACGATGAAGAAGCGATCCATTTTATCTGCTACCAAGACGGTGAGCCAATTGCTGCGAGCCGCTTACGCTTTGTAGATAAATATGGAAAATTAGAACGCATTTGCGTGCTAAAAGAACAACGCGGCAAATCGTACGGTGCCCAACTAATGCAAGCAATGGAAGCCGAGATTGTAAAAAATGGTTACCAACAAGCAAAGCTAAATGCTCAAACACATGCAGAGAATTTTTATAAACGGTTAGGGTATGAAACCGTGTCAGGAGAATTTCTTGATGCCGGTATCCCACACGTAACAATGATTAAACAATTATCTTAAGCAACAGTTCGCCTTTTTTGGCGGACTGTTTTTTGGTTTGTTGGGGGTTTTTGCTCTTGGGACGATGTTTTTGCTTTCGGGCCGATGTTTCTCCTCTCGCGCCGATGTTTCTGCTCTCCCGCCGATATTTCTCCTCTCCCGCCGATGTTTCTCCTCTCGCGCCGATGTTTCTCCTCTCGGGACGATGTTTCTGCTCTCGCGCCGATGTTCCCACTTTCCCATCAATAAACCCCAACACGCATATTCTACTTCCTTCCGGTTATGCTAAAGCATGTATGATTAAAGGGGATGAGTATGATGGATAGCTTAATGCCGATGTTATGGGAAACACTTTTCGGTTTTTTTGCTTTGTTCGTTTTGACAAAAGTTCTCGGAAAAACACAAATTTCACAATTAACGGCATTTGATTTTGTAGCGGCCCTCGTTTTAGGGGAACTTGTTGGGAATGCATTATTTGATCCAAAGGCAGGAATTAAGGATATCGCTTTTGTTGTAGTGTTATGGGGTGTATTGTTATACCTTACTGAATTGGTGACACAAAAATTCAAGCGTACACGGGGGTTATTGGAAGGTAATCCAGCAATTGTTATTCACAAAGGAAATTTAATCAAAGAGGTCATGAAAAAAAATAAACTTGATATTAACCAACTTCAACACTTACTACGATCGAAAAATGCCTTTTCCGTTCAGGAAGTAGAATACGCAATCCTGGAATCAGATGGTAGCCTGTCTGTTTTAAAAAAACCGGAACATCAATCTCCTACCAAAAAGGATTTGAATGTAGCACCGGGTAATGCTTTTCTTGCTGTAACCTTAATTAACGATGGTGAGATTTTATGGGATAATCTTCATGAAGCAAATCTCAGTGAGGAATGGCTACATACAGAATTAAGCAGACAAAATTACCAATCCGTTAAAGATATTTTTTATGCCGAGTATATTCCAGACAAAAAACTATTCATTCTCCCATTCGTGGAGCGAAAGCAAGAACAAAATGATTAATTTAACTTTATGGCAAACCGATCAAAGCCGTACCATGTTATCTGGTACGGCTTTGATCATAACTTTCTTATATGCTTTTACTAAAATTACGCCCTTTTCCGGTTATATCAGCATATACTTTTTCTGTTCCATAGCGAAAGGGTCGTTTAACAGGATCATCAGATGTGGTATTTGCGTGTGGTTGATGTGTGTATTTTTGTGGGATATCTTGATGTTGGGAATCTAAAATAACTTTGAATGGACTTTCAATATAGAATGGATCTTGTTTATTCTTCATGAGGCGCTGTTTATAATCCATATATTGGTATTGTGTAATTGGCAAAACATAGCCCATATGACATCCTCCCAATCATTTTTTATACATATACGTTGAGTCAAACTAAATTATGTCCTTCCTTTACCTATTTATACCCTTTTCCCAAAAAATTAATCTAAAAATTTCAATTATCCTTCCATTTTCTTCTCCAATTCCTTAATTAACTTCTCCAGATGGGTAATACCTTGCAAAAAGTCCTCATTCCATTTGGTCATGTCCTGCTCAATTCGTTCCATTTTTTTCTCGGGATATTGAAACCATTTTTCATTCTTTTCTAAATGCTTTTCGATATCCCGCAAATGTTTTAACCATGGTATATGGGGTTTTTGGTTCATAAAACTTGCCGCCTTTCATGAAAAATAAAAGACAGCTAAGCAAGCTGCCTTTATTGAAAACCATTTATATCCAGGAAAACGGCGGTCTCCGGTTGTCTCCACTTTCATCATCGTCCTTGTCATAATGATCATCACGATCGCTTGTGGATTCTACAACTTCTTCTTGTTCTTCCACTTGTCGTCCTGGTCCAAAAAATGGATCATAACGGCGATGGTGACGAGGTTCAACATAGACGTTATCCGCTTTAATAACTAAATCCTTTACATGAATAACCTTTTTCTTGTCTGACATTACGTTATCACTCCTTATATTTCTAGGTAGAAATTTGGTCGTTATTAGTCTATGTAGACACTTCCCCATATGTATGGACATCTGCCCTTTTTTAATCAAATCTTACTCTTCTTTACCTGTCAGGTTGAATGCCCACACCAACTTGGGGAACTGACATATTCTATTAGGGACAATAGGTCAATAAACATTAGGAAGGAGAAATTAATTCATGGGTTGTTGTGGAAAAGAATTTGATACGGGTAACTGTGTATGCGACATTTTAAAAGAGATAGCGGATGTACAAAACGATATAGTAGAAAATTGCTGTGACACAAGTTGCGAAAGATCCATTAATGATTTACTTGGGGAGCAAGACAACGGAAATGATTTGGATACAGTTCCTGTTCTCTTATATTGCCAAGATGGTTGCAAACCGTTTAAGGGGTATGGTGCTTTTAGAAATAGCAACGGTAACAATAACTCCCCTTGTGACTTTGGCGAGGTAGTCAGCAGCTACTACTTTAGAGTAAAAAAAGTGGATGATGATTGCTGTGCGATTCTTGAGTTACTAGTAGATCCTACTGATACTGATTGCAATCCGACAGATCCGATCAATCAAAACACCTGTCAATTACGCGCTACAGGAATCTGCATGACAGTTGATGTAAATTGCTTCTGCCATGTAACATGCTTACCAGCAATTTCTGCTTTTAATAATGTCATGGAGAGCTCTAACCATCATCACCACCATTAATCAATAAAAAATAAGAAGAGGACCACCACAGGTCCTCTTCTTATCTTTACATACCAAGCATTCGGATTTCGATAATTTCATTTTTAGATACGCTGACTTTTCTTCTGCCAGTGCGCATTAAAATTGTCTCATCTTCCTGATCAACCATAATTCCACGATGAGCTTTTTCTTCTGTTCTCACTTCACATTTTAATTTAGGTATATGTGGTGGCGTATTCACAAAATAATCAATTTTCTCCTCAATACTCATATCCTTGAATTTTGGCCGATTCTTGTTTTCCGCTTCTTCCTTTGGATCTTCTGCACCATCTTGTTCCTCTCTGTTGTCCTCTTCTTCTCGCTGAAACTCAACAACATCACCATTTTCGTCATCGGGCAAAGGGTTGCGAAAGTGCTCGAAATTATCCCCTTTTAAAGATTGTGTCCTCCCTATATGATCACTATTTTGTTGTGGCTTGCCTTTTGACGCGTTTCGTGGAGTAGAATAATTATGCTGCATTGGTGCTTCCGGTTTGGTTATTTTCGGCTGTTGAATATAGAACAATGGATCTCTAGCATATCTCTTTTTCACCATCGAACAATCTCTCCTTTTTATACGAGTAATCAACTTATTATATGAACCCAGGTTTGGAAATGTGTTTGATGGGTAAGGTGCCAGAAGATGTCCTTCGTCTTAGAATGATCCTGCCGCTTTGGGGACGAAAAGCTATAAAAAGAGCGACCCCAATCTGGAATCACTCTCCTATTAAAAAGCCCATAAATGCAGTTGCCATGCCAAAATATATTAAAATGGAAATAAGGTCGTTAATGGTTGTGATAAACGGACCAGATGCAACAGCGGGATCAATTTTCAAACGGTCCATCAAAAGTGGAACCAGTGACCCAGCTAGTGTTGCAACGGTGAGTGTTGCCAAAATAGAAATACCGACGAGAAGCCCAAGGAAAATTTCTCCTTTCCATAAGTAAATCACAATTGTTATCACGATCCCACAACTTGTACCGGTGATTATCCCTGTCGCAGCCTCGCGCATAATGAGTTTTATTTTGCCAGATTTTCCATATTCACCAGTTGCCAACCCCCTTACAGCAACAGCGAGTGCCTGTGTCCCTGTATTACCGGCCATACCAGCAATTAAGGGAATAAAAATCGCCAAAATCGTTACTTTATTAAGTGTCTCCTCAAATCGGCCGATCAGACTTGCTGTTAACATGCCTAAAAATAACAAAATAATTAACCATGGTAAACGTTTTTTCGCAGATACAAAAGCATTTTCATCTGGACGATCAACGTCAGATACCCCTGCAAGTTTCGAATAGTCATCGCTTGCTTCCTCATCCATAACATCCAAAATATCATCTACAGTAATGATTCCGAGTAAATGTTGTTGAAAATCAATAACAGGTACTGCTAGAAAATCATAATCACGCATCATCTGTGCAACATCTTCCTGATCAAGCCCGACTGAAACAGACACAACTTTTTCACTCATCACATCGCCAATCAATGTGTCCTCATCAGCAATAATCAGATCGCGTAAAGAAAGCACCCCTACTAGTCTTTTATCTTCATCGATCACATATAAATAATAAATCGTTTCTGCATCAGGTGCTTCTTTTTTCAAATCGAGCATCGCTTGTCTTGTTGTTTGCGTTTTGTACAGTGCAATAAATTCAGTTGTCATAATACTGCCGGCCGTTTTTTCTTCGTAATGGAGAAGTTGTTTAATTTCTTCTGCAGCATCTTGGTTCATAATGGTTAGAAAGCTTGCGACTTTATCCTTTTCTAATTCATTTAATATATCAACGGCATCATCTGTTGCCATTTCAGCAAAAACCATCGCCGCAAACCGTGGATCCATTTCACTAAAAAAGACTTCTATCTCCTCGAGCTCAATATTTTCCATTATTTCAGCAGTTTCTTCTGGAGATAAATAACGATAAATTTGTAAACGGATTTCTTTTGGTTGACTCATGAAAAATTTTGCCTGATCATATGGATGCATATCAATAAATTCTTCACGAAACATCTCAATTTGTTCGTTCGCCAAGACACTTTCTAGATGTTCCCATTGCCCGGTCGATTCGTTCAGTTCTTCCATATGTATCACTTCCTTCCGCACTATACTATATCATTATTTCCCCGTCATCAACTATTGCAAACAACATACCATTATTTCACTTTTCCAAATACAATAAGATAGCTTAAAAAAATTCGTCATTTCGTGTAAACTGGCATAAAGGAGTCTATTATATCCTTTAAAAAATAAAGCAAGCACTGATGATGCAGAAAGCAAGGAATAAGAATGAACAATCAAAACATGCGATCAAACATTGATTATACATTAATTTTTATTGTCATCCTTTTAGGGTGTGTAAGTTTATTTTCACTTTATACAATCGTACCGACACTGCCACCAAAATACGACGGTTCCCACTTCGTATTGAAACAATTTATTTGGTACATTGGCGGTGGTTTACTTATTGCTGTCACAATGATACTGGATTATGATCGATTCAGACAAATCACTTGGATATTATATGGAATTTGCTTAACATCATTGGTTATGTTGTATTTGCACTTTCCTGCACCAATTATTCATGAATCAAACGGTGCCGTCAGTTGGTTCAAATTTCCAGGTTTAGGAACGATTCAACCTGCAGAATTTATGAAAGTATTCCTTGTGTTGGCACTCGCAAATGTGATGGTTCAGCATAATGATAAATATATAAAGCGCACAATTAAAAGTGATCTGGGATTACTACTCAAAATAATGTTGGTTGCTGTTCCACCAATGCTATTAATTGCTGTGCAGCCCGATTTAGGTGGGTTTTTGGTGTTGGCGGCAATAACCGCATGTATGGTGCTTGTATCTGGGATAAGATGGCGAATTATCTTATCCATCTTATCGATTGGGATAGGTATCATTGCAGCTGGACTTGCAGCTTGGTACTTTTTCCCTGGGCCAATCGCTGACTACCTGGAAGAATCTGTTTTCGGACACGTATCAAGCAGGTTTTATGGTTGGCTTGATCCGGAAAAACATATTGATTCCGGGTACCAACTTATCTATGCAATGCGAGCTATAGGATCTGGACAGCTATTTGGTAAAGGTATCAGTTTCATGGAGGTATATGTGCCAGAAAAGCATACCGATATGATCTTTTCTGGGATCTCCGAGCAATTTGGCTTTATTGGTGCAAGTCTTGTCGTTGCCCTATTCTTTATTTTAATTTACCGCTTGATTCACATTGCATTATTAAGCAATGATAATTATGGAAGCTACCTTGTAACAGGTATGGTTGGGATGTTCGCCTATCAGATTTTCCAAAATATTGGGATGTCAATCCAGTTGCTACCAATCACTGGATTACCATTACCGTTTTTAAGCTATGGCGGTAGTTCGACCTTAACTTATTTATTGGCAATCGGCGTTGTACTGAATGTTCATTCAAGAACGCGAAAATATATGTTTGAATAGAAAAACCCCCTGGATATCAGGGGATGACCAACTAAATATTTTTTAAGAAATCGGCAATATATGTTATATGTCGATTTCTTTTCTATAATCAATTTTAGAGATGGGTGATTTTCATGAAAATCGATGTGATTGGTGATGTACATGGGTGTCTTGAAGAATTACACGAATTGTTTTATGTACTAGGCTATCAAAAGCAGAACAATATTTTTATCCATCCAGACGGGAGATTGCCTGTTTTTGTGGGAGACATTACCGATAGAGGGCCACATTCCATCGATGTAATCAGACTCGTTAGCGAGATGGTCTTACAGCAGCGGAAAGCAAAATATGTCCCGGGAAATCATTGCAACAAACTTTATCGTTATTTTTTAGGGAATAATGTGATGCAAAAACATGGATTAGAGACAACAGTTGCGGAGTATTTAGCTCTGGACAAAAAAGACCAGACCCTCATAAAAAAGCAATTCATGACTCTGTATGAGAAGGCACCGCTTTACTTAGAAATAACGGATGTACAAGCTATTGTTGCCCATGCAGGCATCAAAGAATCATTCATTGGTCGTACTGATAAAAAAGTGAAGTCTTTCGTCCTTTACGGCGACACAACCGGTGAGTTTTATCCAGATGGGCGTCCCATCAGAAGGGATTGGGCAAAACATTATCATGGGGACCGTTGGATTGTTTATGGTCATACACCAGTAAAGGAGCCGAGAAAAGTCCACAAAACGATTAATATTGACACCGGATGTGTATTCGGCAACGCCTTGACTGCTTTTCGTTTGCCTGAGGAAGAAACGGTGACCGTCCCATCAAAGCAACCACTTGTTGAGGAGAAATTCAGCTATTTTGACTAAGTAACTCTCTCATATCATCAGGAATTGCTGAATGGAATTGCATCTTTTCTTTTGTAAATGGATGCTCGAACGTAATCTGATAGCAATGCAATGCCTGCCGTTTCATCAAAGCAGTCGATCCTCCATACAAATCATCACCTGCAAGTGGATGGCCAATATGGGAAAAGTGAACCCGAATTTGATGGGTTCGACCTGTCTCCAGGTTGACATCAAGCAACGAATGCTCTGTCGTTTCCTGAAGAACCTGGTAATTGGTTTTTGCCTGCTTTCCTGTTTCTATAACTGTTCGCTCAATAATCGACCCTGTTTTCCTGCCAATCGGTTGTTCAATCGTACCATCGTTCATTGGCAGTTTCCCCTCCACAATCGCTTGATAATGCCGCTTTATTTTTCCCATTTTTTGTGATCTGGAAAGTAGTGAATGACTGTAGCGATGTTTGGCAATTAGCAATAGACCAGACGTATCACGATCTAATCTAGTCACAACATGGACGGTAAACGGGATACGCTGGTGCTGGTAATACCCCAATAAGCGATTGGCAATCGTTCCAGATGAGTGGTTCATCGATGGGATTGTAGCGATTCCATCTGGCTTCTCTAAAATGATGAGCGCATCATCTTCATAGACAATGGTTAGTGGTAATGCCTCTGGTTTCATACCAGTTCCGATAATCTCAGGGGGGAATTGGATTTGCAAGACATCACCGGCGGATAAGTGAAAACCAACCGTTTTAACAACTCCATTCACCCATATTTCTCCCCCATCGAATTTTACCCCTTTCAAGATCCTTCTCGAAAATCCTTGCACCTGTTGTAAATAATCACGGATTGACATCCCGTCATGTTCCTTCTTGATCGTCCATTGCACTGAAAGTCACCTTCTATTTTTTCTTATCTTCATCCGATACAAACGAATCACGTACCCTGTTCCAAAACGGAAATGGTCGGAATCTCGCAAACCGTACCTTTTCTTTGGCTACCCGACATTGAATCGACTTTACATTTGTATATGTTTCTGTAAAATGATCGATTGTTATTAAAAAACTGCGATCGACAATTGGCTTTAACAAACAAGTATGATGTTTCGGCAAAATTAGTGGTGAGCCAATTGTACGGAAAACACGATTATTAATCGACGCCATTTCGGTTAATTGGAACGCTTCAAGTGATGGATGAATAATCCCTCCGCCCAACGCTTTATTATAAGCCGTACTGCCAGAAGGGGTTGACACACATAACCCGTCTCCCCGAAATGTTTCAAAGTGTTCTCCTTTTATTTCTACATCGAATACGACAGAACCATCTGCTGTTTTTATTGTGGCCTCATTTAATGCTAAGTACCGATCTTCTGTGCCACCCGTTTTGGCCCGGATAATCACTTCAAGCAATGGGTATTCCACAACTTGAAATGGTGTCTTGGCGATTTCAATGATTAATTTCTCCACCTCATCAGGAACCCAGTCCGCATAAAACCCTAAGTGACCCGTATGGACCCCAATAAATGATGTTGTATCTGCCCTATGTACATAACGATGAAATGCTTCAAGTAATGTCCCGTCACCACCAACTGAAATAACAAGATCAGGTTCCTGCTTGTCATACACCAAATCAAAATCGGTTAAGTACTGTTTCATCGTTGCCTTAATTTTGTTTGACCGTTCGTCACCTTTTGATACAATAACAAATTTCACGTGTGTCATCCCCTTTTATCCCTATATATAAATTCTACAAGTCGGAAAACTGCTACTTCAGCATCCCCCTATTTCCGATGAAAAATCGCCTGTGCTTCCTGAACCTCATTTTTAATCTTGGACATTTCCTCATCCAACTTAAACGCGGCCTCTGCTGCCCGTTTTAATCTTGTTTTAATATCAGACGGAATCCTACCTTCATATTTATAATTCAGCGAATGTTCATTTGTTGCCCAAAAATTCATCGCCAGTGTGCGGATTTGAATTTCTGCTAGAACTATTTTTTCCCCGTGAATGGTTTCTGCGGGATATTCAATAATCATATGGAACGAACGATAGCCACTCTCTTTCTTATTTGAAATGTAATCTTTTTCTTCAATAATGGTTAAATCATTTCTTGATCTGAGCATCGTCACGATTGTATAAATATCATCAACAAATTGACACACTACTCGCACTCCAGCAATATCTTGAATCTCACACTCAATATGTTCAAGTGCAACACCTTTTCGTTTTGCCTTTTCCAATATGCTTGGTATCGGTTTCACTCTGCCAGTAATAAATTCAATCGGTGAATGTCTTTTTTCATATTCAAATTGCGCTCGCATCCCTTTTAATTTTACTTTCAATTCTTCAACAACCTGTGAATAAGGTGCAAGTAATGCTTCCCAATTCATTTTACGCACCACCTAACTATCATCTATCGTTCATAGCCCTTTATATTTTAACATAACATATCATAATAGATAACTTTTGCATTATCAGCGATAATTCGTGATAATCAATAATAATCTACTGCAGTTTATGGAGGCACACACATGAATCAAGAAGTTGAAATTGAATATAAAAATTTGTTAACAAGGACAGAATATACAAAAATTTTACAACGTTATCCTTTTCCCAAGGAGGCCGATAGCCAAACAAACTATTATTTTGAAACGGACGATTTATTACTAAGGAAAAACGGCAGTGCATTACGTATCCGTAAAAAGCATGGAAATTATGTCTTAACACTAAAGGAACCACATCCACACGGTCTACTGGAAACACATGACACATTAACAGAAGAGGAAGCTACTGATTGGATAAATGGCAACATCGTTCAAAAACACCATGTGATGGAACGTTTGCAGGCATTGCATATTCCAATTAACAAATTAGTATACTATGGTAAATTAACAACTGAGCGACGGGAAGTTGAACATGATAATGCGCTGCTTGTTCTTGACTATAGTATGTACAATCAGACTTCAGATTACGAATTAGAAGTGGAAGCACCAACGAGGGAAATCGGAATGCACGTTTTTAGCGATGTGTTGGAAAATAACCAAATTGAAAAACGAAATACACCGAATAAAATTAAACGATTTTTTGCAACATTATCGAAGTAAAAGGTAGATTGTTCGAATTTGGGAATTAAACAGCTGTGAACTTGCGCTCCAATTTTCGTCTCCAATCAGATTAATTGCCCATTTGTAGCGAACGTTGCTACAATATAGACAAACATAAAAAGGAAAGCGAGTAAGATTATGAACCAAACTGGAACAATATACGAAGCAATTGGTGGATTTGATACAATCGATCGACTAGTTACAGCTTTTTATAAACGAGTTGGGAAACATCCAAAATTGGTACCGATTTTCCCAGAAGATTTAACTGAAACAGCAAGGAAGCAGCGATTATTTCTCACCCAGTTTTTTGGAGGGCCAAGAATTTATTCCGAAGAACGCGGCAATCCTATGATGAGACGACGGCATTTACCATTTAAAATCACCCCATCAAGGAAGGACGCATGGCTGGAATGCATGCATGCCGCACTAGGGGAAGCAGAAATTGAAGAACCATATCGTACAGCTATATTTGAAAAATTAACCATGACGGCACACCATATGATGAACACACCGGAATAACAGAAAGGAGAATCGATGTGAGTTGGGAACATGCTGGGCTATCAAGCTCAAACAAGACTAACACATCGGCAGGGTACAGATTACTTGATTTTATACAAAAACCGGTTGAAATTTACGTTTTTGTCGACCCACTTTGTCCTGAATGCTGGTCATTAGAACCGTATCTAAAAAAATTAGCGATCGAATATGGAGACTATTTCACCATTAGACCAATTGTCAGCGGTCATTTAAACAATTTAAATAAAGATATATTTGATAAGCCAAAGAAACTCAAAGATATTTGGGAAAAAACAGCAAATCGTACAGGAATGTGCTGTGATGGAGATTTATGGATGGAGAATCCTATTTCCTCCCCTTGGGTTGCCTCGCTTGCCATAAAAGCAGCTGAACTCCAAGGGAAAAAAGCAGGACGATTATTTTTGCGAAAGGTACAAGAAAATCTATTCTTATTAAAACAAAATATTTCTGATGAAGAGGTCCTACTGGATTGCGCTAAACAGGCACATCTTGATCTTGATGAGTTTAAAAATGATTTGTATTCGACCTCAGCAAAGAAGGCTTTTCAAGGGGACCTAAAGCTAACAAAAGAAATGGAGGTTGACTACATCCCCACCATCGTTTTTTTCAATCAAGTCATCGAGCAACAAGGCATCAAAATTTCCGGCCTCTACCCGTATGACATCTATGTACGTGTCTTAAAACAAATGTTACAAAAAGACCCTAGACCTGCTGAAAAACCACCTTTAGAAGACTTTTTAGCTGACTTCGATGTAGTGGGAAACAAAGAAGTGGCTGTCGTATATGACTGGACAATCGAAAAAGCTGATAAAGAAATGAAAAAACTACAACTAAAACGAACCGCTGAAAAAATCCCAGTTAAATATGGAGCGTTTTGGAAATATATTGGAGAATAGCTTATTAGCAAAACCGGTAAGGGAAATTTCATGATGCCGGACAATGATTTCTTAAACGACAGTTCGCCTTTTTTTGGCGGACTGTTTTTTTGAGCTTTTGTAGAGTTTGCATCATCGCGCCGATGTTTCTGTTCTCCCGCCGATGTGTCTGCTCTCAGGCTGATGTTTTCGCTCTCGCGCCGATGTTCTCGTTCACAGTCTAAAGCTCCTGCTCGACTAGCCTAAGTGCACTTTTTAAGTAAAATAAATTCACCAAAAAAATTTAAAAAAAGTATTGCTAAATCCAAATAAAAAAGTTAGACTAAACAATGTTGAAAATCTAAGTGCGAAAATTAGCTTAGGAGGTATTTAAAATGAAAGGTAAAGGCAATACAGCTAAACGGGAATTCACAGACAATTTGTGGTATATACCCCTAATTGTATTTATCGGTGCTATTATTGCGGTGAATTTCTATTAGCAAACATTCCAAAAATTTTAATTCAAAATGAAGGTCAACAGTCCTATTTTAGTAAAAAGAGGAATGTTGACCTTATTTGTTGTCAGATAGATAGTTGACTAGGCATATGTCCGGATAACTGTATGAAAAAAGAACCTTTCTTTAAAGGGAGAGGATCATCTAATTTCGAATAGCATTAATGTACCCTTAATTCGCGTTTCTTTTTCGGTGGTATATGGATAGCGCTTTCCGTCAATCCTTCCACTGCTTCTAGAATTGTTTCATTAAAACTTGGATGTGGATACATTGGGAAACGCAAATCTTCATTACGGCCAACCATTTCTAGTGCCGTCACACCAGTATTAACTAATTCAATAGCACCAGCACCAATCGCATGATACCCTAAAAGTAAATCTGTATCAGCATCCTTTATTACCTTCGTGATACCGTTTTTTTCATTGGCAATCATTGCATAGCTGTTTCCGCTATATGAAAACTGGCTCGTTTTTATCGTATAACCCTGCTCAACGGCTTCTGTTTCTGTCAGTCCAACAGAGGCAATCGGTGGCGTACTATGGACAACAGTGGGCATGAAGGTATAATCAACTTCACTCTGTAGTCCTGCTATTGTTTCCGCCGCTACTTTTCCTTGTTTAATCGCTACTACGGCAGATGGTGCTCCTGCTGTAACATCACCAATCGCAAAAATATGCTTTACTGTTGACCGCATCTGGCTATCTATATCGATATAACCATCGTTTGCAATATGAATACCAATGCGATCTACCCCTAATGTATCAACTATTGGTTGTTGTTTTGTTTCAATATACACATGTGTTCCGGATATATTTTTTGTTTTTCCATCCTTTGACAGACTGATTTCTACATTTTGTTTTGAAGATGTTAGCTTATCTATCGTATATCCTCGGTATACATTTATTTTTTCCTTTTTCAGTATTCGTTTCAGTTCCCTATTTATAGCACCGTCAAATGGAAAATCAGTTCCTTCCTCTAAGACAATCGATACGTTGGCGCCTAAATGATGGAAACTAAATGCAACTTCTAAGGAAATCGCATCCTCGCCACAGACAATTAGTTCCTCTGGCATAACGTTATGATTGTAAATGGTCTCAGCAACTAAAACGCGATCCTTATGTTCCTGAAAACGATCCGGAATGACGGAGTTGCTTCCCGTTGCGATAATTGCATGCTTAAACTCAAACATTTCAAAACGATGACCAATTTCAACTCCGATTCGATTTTCAGCGAGAAAATTTGCCGTCCCTTTTATCACTTCAACCTGATTCTGAGCGCATAACGCCTCTACCCCTTTCCTTAGCTGGGTGACTGTTTTATCCTTATATTTTGTCAACTGATCATAGTCAACACTTGCCTTACTAATGGAAATTCCTAACGATGCGAAATTCGGGATTGAAGCAAGTTGTTTCGCTACGTGAGTGTGAACCTTAGATGGGATGCAGCCTTTATTCAAACAAATTCCACCAAGTTCCTCTTTTTCAATCAGTGTTACTTGAACGCCTAGTTGTGCAGCACGAATTGCAGCATTGTATCCACCAGGTCCACCACCAATAACGATTAGTTCACGTTGTTCTGCAAATTCTCCTACTACCAATTAAACCAACTCCAATAATAACTTTTTCGGATCTTCAATTAACTCCGTAAACCGATTGGTAAACGAAATGGCTAATGCACCATCTGCGACCCGGTGATCAAATGAAAGTGACATGGTCATGATGGAACGCACTGCAATTTCATCACTTCCCATCACAACAGGTGTTTTTTTCGTTTTGTGAAAGGCGATAATTCCTGTTTCCGGATGATTAATAACCGGTGTTGCACCAACCCCCCCAAGTGGCCCAACATTACTGATTGTGAATGTGCCATTTTTCATATCCTTTGGAGTTAATTTTCCATCCTGGGCTTTCTTTGTTAGCGCCTTCATTTCCTTGTTGATTGTTTGTAATGACTTTTTATCAGCTTGCTGAAGTACAGGGACCATTAATCCAGAATCAGTATTTGTTGCAAGTCCAATATTGTAATCGGTTGCTAATCGAATTACTCCATTTCTTTCATCCAACTGTGCATTAAAAATACGATGCTCTTTTAATGTAATGACGATTGCCTTAATAAAAAATGCTACAACAGATATGTTCACACCTTCTTCTTTCAATTCGTTGCGAAATTTAAGCAGATTCGTTAAATCAGCCTCCTCAAAATGGGTCACATGTGGAATCGTTGTTAAAGAATGTGTCATTTTTGCTGCAATTTGTTTTCGTATCCCACTAAATGGGATTGTATCTGCTTCTGGTTGATCTGTGCTAGCGCTAGTTTCACCAATCGGAACTTTCACTTCTGTTTCTTCAAGAGATGGTATATCACTTTTGGTAAATTGGTAGACATCTGCATCTGTCACACGGCCGGCAGGTCCTGTCCCTTTAACTAGTTCAATATCTATGCCAAGATCGCGGGCAATCTTTCTTGTATATGGTGCTGCCAAAATTCGCTTTGTTCGCTTGGGGAATTCCTGTTGTTGTGGTATTGTTACTGTTTCCTGTTGATTTTCTTTCTTAGGGGCTTGAGATTGAGATTCCTCTTGACCATTATCAATTTCAATTAGTACAGTACCGACCGTTATCACATTGCCCGGACCATAGTGAATCGTTTTAATTTTTCCTGCTGCTGGCGAGGGAATTTCTGCAACCATTTTATCTGTTTGTAATTCAACAAGTGGCTGGTCAACCTTAACTTCATCGCCTTCATTGACAAAGTAATGAAGGATTTCCCCCTCATTCATTCCTTCTCCTACATCGCTAAATTTTACTTGAACCATGTTTGCACCTCCTGAAAATTTACAATCGTTTGAATAGCATCTATCACATGGTCGATATCTTCCCCTAAATAAAAACGTGTGGTTGTCTTCTGCAAGCATTACATGTAATCCGTCATTAATGGATCGCATCAAGATTAAGGCATTTGTCTCGATTTTCCAAAGACATTGCCACTTTTTCAATGTCTTGCTTGGTCAACAATTTGGAAAAGAGAATACATTTCATTTCCTCCATTTAAGAAGTTTAACCTATCCTTTGATATTCCATTTCGGCCTGCGGGTACGTACGAAGAAATTATTACGGTTCTGTTCTTCTGTTAACCGCTTTTGACATTTTTGATTTGCCGCTTCAACCGTCGTCATACAATCAAGATTTGCCTGTTCATAGACTTCCAACAGTGAATCATAGATTGCCTTCGTTTTTAATAAAACACGTTCATGATTTGGACCATAGAGTTCATCTGCAACCTGTATCAGACCACCCGCATTCACAATATAATCCGGTGCAAACAGAATTCCTTTATCCAAAAGATCTTTCGCATGACTATCTGCCTGTAATTGATTGTTTGCTGAACCTACGACAGCTTTTACTTTTAACTGCGGAATTGTTTGATCATTAATTACACCGCCCAAAGCACACGGTACAAATACATCTGCATCAACACTATAAATATCATCGCTATCTACAACATTTACAATTGATCCCATTGCCTTGGCTTTTTCATTTATTGCTTCAATTGATGCTAAATTAATATCCGTTACATATAAATTTGCACCTGACCTTAACAAATGCTCGCAAACCTTAAATCCAACTTTTCCTAATCCTTGAACAGCATAGGTTTTCCCTGCTAAACTATCATTTCCATACAAATATTGATTAGTCGCTTTTAACCCGTATATAACACCCTGTGCAGTCGGTACTGATGAATCACCGCTACCACCAAATGCTTCAGGCACTCCATTAATGAAATTCGTTTCCTTTAATGCATGCACAAAATCATCCATCGTGGTTCCCATATCTGTACCCGTGTAAAATCT
Organism: Virgibacillus sp. FSP13; assembly: GCF_054048505.1. Taxonomy (NCBI): domain Bacteria; kingdom Bacillati; phylum Bacillota; class Bacilli; order Caryophanales; family Bacillaceae; genus Virgibacillus; species Virgibacillus sp. FSP13. The sequence goes on from NZ_JBSVKG010000022.1 coordinate 55,497, forward strand.
CCCGTTCAATGAATCCACAAATTGTCCAAATGCCCGAAACATCGCAGGAGACTTATCTTTTTTGGGATCACCTATAATTACCGCTTTTCCTCCACCAAAATCAACATCAGATGCAGCACATTTGGATGTCATTCCTGCTGAAAGTCGAAGCACATCCTCCAATGCATCATCAACAGTTGCATATGGATACATTCGTGTTCCACCTAAAGCAGGACCAAGTGTTGTATCATGAATCGCAATAATGGCTTGTAACCCTGTTTTAGGATCATTACAAAACATCACCTGCTCATGTTCCGCTATTTTTTGAAACGTATCTAACTCCATAGTCTTGGATTTTTCCAATTGTTTCATTTTGAATTTCCTCCTCTAAGTCATTACCATCTAAATAGTCCTCAAGATTGTGGAATTTCATGCTTTCCTAGTTTAAGTGCGTGTTCAAAAAGTTGCCAAATTAGAAGCAAGCTCGACTAAGAACGTCACATCAATAGCCAACGAAGAGATTCGCCGCTTATTATTCATTAATTGCGGTGTCGGGATAAGACATGAGGGTTTGAACAACCTCTTTAAGGAACTATCTCCTGCTTAACCATTCCGTTTCCGATTTCACCATCAAGCTGTGTAACCTTTTCTTTTGTTACTTCCGCTATTAAAATTCAGAATCACCAACCTTTTAGCCTTCTTTCATTGAATTCATCCTTTCGAAAATTGCTAGCTGTACGCAAAGGTATTTATATGCCTATGTAGATCTGTTTTTGTATCCGCTTTCATTTTACCTTTTAGAAAACGCAACAGGCGAACGAATCCCTTTATAATTTATAAATAGTTTAAATATTTTAATATATTTTGTATGTTACAATATTTAATCTACTTAGTCAACAGTTAACAGTTAACTGAATTAAACAATTAAAAATCCCCAATCTATCACGTTAAGGATTAGGGACTAAGGGATTTTTCATGATTCATTGCGTCTGAATATGCATTAGAACACCTTCCAAACCTTTATTAATATGCTTTTTCATTATCTTTTTAGCTTCCTCCTCGTTTCCCTCTAACAGGATCTGATAAATTCGTTCATGTTCCTCAACAAAAGATGGGTAAAAGTCACCATTCACCATGCTCGTGCGCATATAATGAATTTTTGTTCTGATAACATCCAATAATTCCATTAACTGTTTATTTTTTGATGCTGTAATGATGATATCGTGAAATTGCTGGTCCAGTTTCCCTAATTCCATCCCTTTATCATTTGCAAACGCTTTGCTTGTTTCTTTTAGGTTTATTGCCAATTTTTTTCTTTCTTCATCAGCTATATTTTTAATTGCTAAGCTAATCGCTAATGTCTCCAAACTTTCACGGCACTGGAAAATTTCCACAACATCTTGGACAGTTGGCTGGTATACGCGAACAAAGCCATCATTATAATTAAGTAATCCATCTTGTATAAGCATACGAAGCGCTTCACGAACTGGTCCCCTACTAATACCAAGCTTGTCAGCCATCCTAGCCTCTACCACACGCTCAGAAGGTTGGTAATCCCCCTCCAAAATTCCTTTTTTTATGATATTGTAGGCTTGCAAATGGAGAGATTCAGGTTTAATAATACGGCTCATAATAACCTCCAAGTGATTTATATTATGGATGATTTCCTATTATAGAGCAATTTTGATAATTAGCAAAACATTACGCAAAACAAAACCCGAATAAAAACGTTCGATACGTTCTTATTCGGGTTCATTCAAAGTAAAAGTTCTTCTTCCCCACGCTTTAAAATGCAAGTGAAACATATTTCGTTTCTAAAAATTCCTCAATTCCTTGATGGCCGCCTTCTCTACCTAAACCACTCTCTTTAAATCCGCCAAATGGGGCTTGTGGTGTTGACGGGCCTCCATCATTTAGTCCGATAATACCATATTCCAATGCTTCACTGATTCGGATTGCTTTGCCGATATTTTCTGTAAACACATAGGATGCCAAACCGAATGGCGTATTATTGGCTCGTTGAATTGCTTCCTGCTCATTGTTAAAGATAGCGATTGGAAGTAATGGTCCAAATGTTTCTTCATTCATACAAAGCATGTCATCTGTAGCGTTCACAACAATGGTTGGCTGATAATAATTACCATGTTTTGAATCATACTTATTTCCACCTTGTTTTATTTGTGCACCTTTTTCAACAGCATCCCTGACATGTGCTGCAACTTTTTCTAGGGCTGATTTATCAATCAATGGTCCAATGTCTGTACCTTCTTCCAACCCATCTCCTACCTTAAGTTCAGAAACAGCTTGGGATAACTTCTCTGTAAAAGCTTGCTCAATGGATGCATGTACATATACGCGATTTGTACAAATACACGTTTGACCTGCATTCCGGAATTTGGAAGCAATTACACCAGCTACTGCTTTATCTAAATCTGCATCATCCATCACAATGAATGGTGCATGTCCACCAAGTTCGAGTGATATTTTTTTCACCGTGTCTGCTGCATCCCGCATGAGCAACTTACCGACTTCTGTAGATCCCGTGAATGTTACTTTTCTTACGCGACTATCATCTGACCACGTTTTGCCGATTTGACTGGAGCTACCTGTGATAATATTAATTACTCCTTTTGGAAAACCTGCCTTTTCCGCTAACTCTACTAATTTAAAGGCAGTTAATGGTGTCTGAGTAGCCGGCTTGATAACGACCGTACAACCAGCTGCAAGTGCGGGTGCAACTTTTCTAGTAATCATTGCAGCAGGAAAGTTCCAAGGTGTAATTGCCGCTATGACGCCTACAGGTTGCTTATGGACGAAAATTCGCTTGTTTTGTTGTGAAGCAGGGATCGTTTCTCCATATACTCTTTTCCCTTCTTCGGCATACCAAGAAATGAAACCATTGGCGTAATTCACCTCACCAATCGCCTCTTTTAATGGTTTTCCTTGTTCTAACGTCATTATTTTACCAATTGTTTCTTTTTCTTCATCGATCAGCTGATGCCACTTTGCTAATAGATTAGAGCGTTCATCTGCTGTTTTATGCGACCATTCGGGAAATACAGCACTTGCAGCGTCAACCGCTTGTTCCGCTTCAGCCTTCCCACCCTTTGGTATTGTTGCGATTACGTCATCTGTCGCCGGGTTGAAAACATCGATTTGTTCTAACTCTTCTCCAACCCATTTGCCATTTATATACATTTTATAGTCTTTTTGCACTGTACACACCCCTAAAGTAATCTTTTGTTATTCTCTTATTCTATTACACGAAATCTAGTTGTTAAAACGTGAATGAATATTGTTTTTCTTGTAAGTGGGATTACTAAATTCATATAATTCCATTGATAATGCCAAATAACGTTCCTCAAACATTTCTGCAAAGTGGCGTTCCATTTCATTAAAAAGATCATCACAAAGTGCGGCTTTATCTGCTTCTGAACGACCTTTTCCAAGTTTTAGTGTCGCATGAACAAATGCGTCATCACCTAAGGCATCTGCTATCAGATAATCAGCTAATTCGATTGCCCTGATCCTAAGCCCTCCAACAGGGATAATCTGGTGATGGGAAAGAAACACACGATGTACTTTTTCTAGCAGACCCGAAACATCTGCCGCTGATTTAATATTATCGGTGTATTCGATATAAAAATGTGGCACAGTATTTCCCCTCTCTTTCATTTTACGCTTCCTAATCAATCGTTAAAAGCATCATCACCTATAATCGTATTGACAAGACTCCCAACACCCTCAATTTCCGTAATCACCTCATCGCCAACTTTGGTATCAATAGGTCCTTTTGGTGTACCCGTTAAAATAATATCCCCTACATTTAAAGTCATGAAGCTGCTCAAGTACTCAATCAGCTCTGGAACACCCAAAATCATATCGGCAGTTGTTCCTTCCTGCGTTTTTTCCCCATTAACATATGTGCGTAATGTTAGATTCATTGGGTCTTCAATATCTTTGGCATCTACTAACCATGGTCCAATCGGTGTGCACGTATCGCGGTTTTTTGCTCGTAGATTAGGACGATAGTAATTTTCTAAATAATCACGAATAACGTAATCATTTGCAACTGTGTACCCTGCGACATAATCATAAGCATCTTCTTTCTTCACATATTTACACGACCTCCCTATTACAACCGCCAGTTCACATTCATAATGCATAAACGTTACATCACGTGGGCGGTAGGTTTGACCACGATGACCAACCAATGTATTTGGACCTTTTAAGAAAACTAACGGTTCTTTTGGTGCGCTAAAAGATAATTCCTTTGCGTGATCCTCATAATTTAGCCCTAACGTGAAAATAGTATTTGGAATTACTGGTGAGAGCCATTCCACTTCATTTTCGTTGACCATTCTACCATCCTGTAATTTGACATTCCCATCTTTTTCGCTCGCATGTTGAAGTGATCCTTTGTATACAACACGTGCATGCTTCATCTGCCAGTCCCTCCCAACACATCTTCTTCTTTTTGGATCGTATTTTTTAACGTACCAATACCTGCAATCTCAATTTGGACATGATCGTTCGCTTTTACTAACGGGGCATGTTCTGGAACGCCGACCATTAATGTATCCCCTGCGTAAAGTGTCATAAAAGAAGTAACATCAGCAAGTAGTTTCTTGACTGACCGGATCAAATTTTTCGTGTTATTCTCTTGTTTCAGTTCACCGTTAATCGAAACGCTTATCAATAATTCATCCGGATTATCGATCGCATCACGCTCGATAATCCAGGGACCAACCGGGCAAAATCCATCACGGGCTTTTTCTTTGATGGCAGGTCGATAAACGCTGTCATGTGGGATGCTTACATCATTAACAATCGTATAGCCAGACACATAGTCAAAAGCTTCTTCTTCTTTTACTTTCGTTGCTTGTTCACCAATGACAATGCCCAAAGCCGCCCCCATTTCTAATTCTGAAACGTGCCGGGGCATGGGGATCGCCATTCCCGAACCAATCTGTGTGTTTGTTGGTTTAATATATAAAATAGGTGCTTTTGGGGGTTTTTTGTAAGGGTCTTTATTCATTGAACTCTTCAATACTTCATAGACACCTCGATAGTTTAATAGTGTTCCATAAATGGTTCCTGAAATCGGAACGTCAACAGGAAGTTCGTCTACCTTATATTTAGATCCTTTTATTTTCACTGTCTGATCATTGAAATTTACTATTCCTTCACTTAATTGTTGCACACCGCACATTTTCAATTTCACCTTGCTCATGCCACCACTCCTCCTTTAAACTCTACATTTATATCTGACCAGAAAAACAGACCAGTTGGTTACTGGCCTAAGAAATTTTAAAGTAATAAAACGTTCGTATCCTATTACGCATATTCTTCTGTTTGATAGCACCCATACTTTCCGGAATAAAATGTTAGTGGGTGGCCATCTTTTAGATCTAGTTCAACCACTTTACCGATAAATAAAGTGTGATCCCCAACAACAAAGGATCGATCTAGATCGCAAACAATCGAAGCCAATGATCCATTCACGACTGGCACATCATGGATTAAATCAAAATCGATATTTCCTTCCTCTTTCTTTTGACCTGCAAAATGCATCGAAATATTCTGCTGTTGATCGGATAAGATATTTACAGCGAATTTACCTGCCTGCTTAATCTTTTCAAGCATATGTGCATTGTTATCTATGGAAATAGAAATAAGTTTCGGATCCATGGAAACAGACATGAAGGCATTCGCAGTCATCCCCCGAATTTCGTTCCCAGCCTTCGTTGTAATGACGGTTACCCCCGTTGCGAATTTACCCATCGCATTCCGGAAAACTCGATCATCCATCATTCATCATGCTCCTTTCTTCTCATTTTTGTTAGGATGATACGTACTTGCCATTGATGCCTTAATTAAAACGTAATCGAAATGTCTTTTGCACTACAATCAAACAAACACCTTATTGTCAATATATGAATTTCGGAAAAAACACGCCATTGATCTTTTTTTGCCATTCGATAGTTTTACTTCATATTTCCCTGGCTCTGGCAGCAAACCTTTATCAAGGATTTTTACAGTTAACACGTCAGCTCTTTTTTGCTGAACTGCTGATCCTTTCAAGTCAGCTGCTATCAATCACACAATAAAGTCAGGTTTTCTCTGTTCTAAATTCGCTTCACTAATGGAAACAGGATCCCCTGTATTTAAATCAACAAATTGCATTGCTTCATTAAACCAGCTTTCAGGTGGTTCATGTCCCCAGAATGTTGCGCGTTGCGGATCGTCCAAATCCCATCGTATAGGCTCAAAATCAGAATCCCCTGTAAAGTAATCACCAGTATATAATTCAACACGGTTTCCATCAGGATCGCGTAAATAAAGAAAAAAGGCATTTGACAACCCGTGACGTCCTGGCCCCCGCTCAATACTACTTGCATAACCAAGTGAAGCAAGGACATCACACGTGTGAATAACACTCATCGGATCACTAAGCCAGAATCCTACATGATGCAGACGTGGCCCTTTGCCATTCATAAAGGCAATATCATGGACGGCCGGTTTACGGTGTAGCCATGCAGCCCAAATATCATCATTTTTTGTTGTAGTATATTCCGAACAAGCATAACCAAGCTCGCTAACATAAAAGTCATATGCCTTTTGCACATCTGGCACCATACAATTAAAGTGATCAATTCGCTGCATCCTAGACCCTCTATATTGATCATAACGTTGTAGCATTCGTTCAACTGTATCCATGCTGCAAAAGAATTCAATTGGAATGCCTGAAATATCTTGAACCCTTAAAGAGCGCCCAATTGCATGTTGACTTCCTTTTTCAAACCACTTCGTCTGTATTCCTTTTCCCTCAAAGTAAGTCGCGAGTTTATCTAAATCTTCTTCTTGCTCTACCTTATAGCTAATAACCTCGACACCTGGCTGGTCTGCCTTTTTTAGCACATAGCTATGGTGGCCTCGTTCTTCTAATCCTCTTAAATATATATATTGATCATCAGATTCAGTTTCAATAAATCCTAATCCATTAACATAAAAGTCTCTAGCAGCATTTAGATCTGTCACCCTAACAATTGCCCGAGCTGTACGGATAACATTAAATTTTCCAGTCACTAGTCTCCCCCCTTACGCCTTTACAAGTCCTGGCTTCGAAACATTTAAACTATCAAGGAATTCCTTGACACGTTCTTTATATGGATCCTTGTCGTATTTATCAAAATAAGCCATCCCCATTTTGATTGGGTCTCCAAAGAAGTAATACTCATAATGGGTTTGCCGATTTCCAAAGGCACTCATAGTTAAATCCCAAGCTAAGCGGAATATCTGTACACGTTCATACCCTTCCACGTTTTTGCCCTGCATTGCCCGGTGAAGAATTGGTCCAATCTCGTCATTTGAGAAATCAGCATATGTCGGAATGCCCATTAACCCTGATGCTCCAAGAATGCGCACAATTTCTGCCATGCGCGGATATACACGCGGGTACCAGTTTCGTGCAGCATCTAATGCAGCAAAATCTGGTGTCATCATGCCCCATTTATCAATTTTTGCATTGTGTTCAGCTCGATAAAGGTGAGATTTCATCGTTTCTAATGTCAACATGATCTCAGTTCCCTTATCTTTGACATGTTGGAAGCCATCAATGCCAATTGAATCCATTAGTGTCAGAACTACACCAAGGAGGAATTCTGTTTTCGCTACCCCTTTGGAAATTACTTGATGGGACATATGGGATACAGCATTCGTTTCGCCAAATGCCCGATTACAAATAGACGAATTTTCACAAACAAATACACGATCCCAAGGGACAAGGACATTGTCAAACGCTACTATCGTGTCCCCTTCTTCAAATGTTGCACTTAAAGGATGATCAAATTTGTTTTTTCCATAATCAAATGATTCGCGCGATAAATATTTCAACCCTGGTGTGTTATTCGGTAGAGCAAACGCAAGTGAATATGGATCATCAAGTTCGCCTGACTTTTTAACAGTAGATGGGAATACAAGAATCTCGTCTGTAATACCGCCCTGTGTTGCAAGTAGTCTGATTCCATCGACAATGATTCCTTCATCCGTTTTCTTCACAAGATGGAGTGCAACGTTTGCGTCCTTTTGTTCCGCTTGGATTTTTGCACGGTTTACCTGTGGATGGATAAGTGTATGGGTTAAGCTAATATCATTCTCGCGGGCATATTCCGCATATTTTCTAGCGTTTTCTGCAAACAGCGGATCCCCTTCTGCAAAAAATTCACTAGCTTCTCCCATCGCCATTACATCAGCATTAAGATAGTCTGGCGAACGTCCCATTAATCCGTTTGTAAAATGCTGCCATTCCATTATTGCTTCACGACGTTCGATTAAATCGTCGATCGTTTTTGGAACCATAAATGTTTTACCTACTTTATTACCGGTAGTTGGGTTGGTATAGAGCATTTTTTCTGGCTTTTCATACTGAAGGTCATACAGTTTTGCCATTGACTGAATCACATTTTTAAACGCTGCATGTTCTGTCACATCATCTACTCGTTCCCCATGAATATACACATTATTGTTTGCTTTTTTTAGACGTTCTATATAATCTTTTCCTGTTTTTGCTGGCATTGTTTTTCCCCCTTGTTATGAATATGAATTAATCTTTCTTCTTTCCGAATTGTGGGATGTGGTGATCTTTCAGTGCAACATGAATGACTTGATGTTCTGTGTAAAAATCAAATGCATAGTGACCACCTTCCCTACCAATACCACTTGATTTGGAACCACCAAACGGAATACGTAAATCACGAACGTTTTGTGAGTTAATCCACAGCATTCCCGAATCAACTGCCTGTGCTACCCGGTGTCCACGTTGAATATCCTTCGTCCATACATATCCGGCCAGACCGTATTCCACATCATTCGCTAATGCAATAACTTCTTCTTCTTCCTTAAATTTCATTACCGCAAGAACCGGACCAAATACTTCCTCCTGGGCAACCGTTTTGTCATTCGTAACATTTAAGATCATGGTTGGGGCTACAAAATTACCTTGTTTTAATGACGCCGGCACATTTCCGCTAACAAGTTCCGCCCCTTCTTCCTTTGCTATTTCCAAATAACGTTTTACATTGTTAAAATGTGTTGAATGAATAAGTGGTCCAACCTGTGTTTCCTCATCCAATGGATCACCAACGACAATGTTATCCACTCGTTCTTTCAATCTTTCAACAAATTCATCGTAAATACTTTCATGTAAAAACAACCGTGAATTTGCCGTGCAGCGTTCCCCATTAAAAGAGAAAATTCCCCATGTACAAGCATCAAGTGCTCGCTCAAAATCTGCATCATCAAAAACAATAATCGGTGATTTGCCACCTAATTCCATCGAATACCGTTTTAAAGTATCTGCACCATTCTTGGTAATTTCTGAACCTGTTTTCGTCTCGCCTGTAAATGAAATCAATTTAACATCAGGATTGGCAACGAGGGATGCTCCTGCAGTTTCACCAAATCCGTGTACAACGTTGAAAACCCCTTCAGGAAGGCCAACTGAATCAATCAACTCAGCAAGTTTATTCGCTGTTAACGGTGACCATTCCGCTGGTTTCAAAACAACCGTATTGCCTGTTGCTAATGCAGGGGCAATTTTCCATGTTTCCAGCATGAACGGTGCATTCCATGGGGTAATCAATCCAGCAACTCCAATTGGTTTGTGGATTGTGTAATTAATGAACTCGTCATCCACCTGGTAAGCTTCTCCAGCCATTCTGCTTGATACCATCTCCGCATAAAAGCGAAAGTTTTTCGCGGCACGAGCAACCATTTTTTTCGTCTGGCTGATCGGCAGGCCTGTATCATACGACTCGAGTGGAGCAATTTCTTCCACATGTTCATCAATAACATCCGCTATTTTGTTGATGAATGCTAGTCGATCAGAAACCTTCATTTTCCCCCATGATCCCTTGAATGCTTTATCTGCTGCAGCAACTGCCTTATCAATATCTGCTTGATCACCTTCAGCAATATGATTGATTACTTCATTCGTAAATGGATTCAAATTTTCAAATGTTTTACTTGATTCCGCATCCACAAATTTTCCATTTACATACAATTGAATATCTTTTACATCTAAATCGGTTACCATTTGTTGTTTGTCAAGTTGCTTTTGCATCATACGAGTCGCTCACTCCTTTTCATGTTTTGTTACGTTTTCCTAGTGTTAATGTTGAACCGTTTCTTTTAAATCAGCGTAATCTTGTAAAACATTCTTAATTTCCGCCTGAAGTTCTTTCGAAGGTACATCCATTGGCATTCTTAACGTTGGATTGATTTTTCCAAGCATACCTAATGCAGCTTTTGCTGGCGCTGGATTTGTGTCCTTAAATAACACATCGTTAAGTGGCATTAGTTCAAAATGTAAATCCTGGGCGCGTTTAATGTCTCCTTCGTTCCACGCATTGTGCATCTCTGCAACTTTAGCTGGCGCAACATTTGCAGTTGCACTAATGGAACCCGCTCCACCGATAGCAAGCATCGGATAACATAGTAATTCAATACCAGAATATAGAAGAAAGTCTCTGCCACAATGAAGTAATACACGGTTAACATGTTCAAAATCTTTATTTGATTCCTTAACTCCAATAATGTTTGGACAGTCTTTGCTTAATTTTGCTAACGTTTCTACCTCAAGGTTGACCGCTGTTCTTCCCGGGATGTTGTATACAATAATTGGGAGATCGACTGAATCTGCAACTGTTTTGTAGTGTTTATATAATGCACCCTGATTTGGTTTGTTGTAATATGGGACAATCACTAATGCAGCATCCGCACCGATTTCAACTGCTTTCTTTGTTAAGTACATTGTTTCATCGTGGTTTGTTGAGCCCGTTCCTGGTAAAAAAGGAACCCTACCATCAATTGCTTTCATCGCTGTTTCCATTACCTTTACACGTTCTTCTACGGTTAAAGAACTAGGCTCACCACTCGTTCCTGTTACCGAAATAGCATGGCTGCCACTTTTAATTTGCCAGTCAATTAAATTTTCAAGTGATTCAAAGTCGATGGAACCGTTTTCATTAAATGGTGTAATAACCGGACAAATAGAGATGCCACGCAATTGTTGTTTCGTTTCTTCAAGGTTAGGCATATTTATTTTCGCTCCTTTTTAAATTGTTTGAATTTTATCTTATATCTAAATACTAACATGGCAGTGAGTATATTAAAAATATCTAATTAATTATATTCGTATATAAAAAATATATACTTTCACCAATTATTTAGAAACTGCTTCCTGATCCAAT
>NZ_JBSVKG010000023.1:0-64613 GCF_054048505.1 Virgibacillus sp. FSP13
GACTTTATAAATAGTTCGATTTTTGATATAGTAAAAAAGGAAATTTCTAGAGAGGAGAATGTCCTATGGCTGGTCATTCTAAGTGGAAAAATATACAACGAAGAAAAAATGCTCAGGATGCGAAAAAGGGAAAAATTTTCATGCGCCATGCGAAAGATATTTATTTGGCTGCAAAAGCAGGTGGTGGGGATCCAACTACAAATGCTACACTACGCTTGACAATAGATAAAGCAAAGGCAGACAATATGCCGAATGATAATATTGATCGCGCCATTAAAAAGGCAACCGGAACGCTTGATGGTGCCAACTATGAGGAAATTACGTATGAAGGTTATGGTCCTGGTGGAGTAGCAGTTATTGTAAACATTTTAACAGATAACAAAAATAGAACCGCAGCAGAAGTTCGTCATGCCTTTAAGAAAAACGGTGGTAATCTTGGTGAGAATGGAAGTGTATCTTTCATGTTCGATCGTAAGGGTTACATTGTAATCGAAAATGAAGATGGATCGATCGATGAAGACGCCATTACCTTAGAAGCAATTGAAGCAGGTGCTGATGATATTGTTGTTGAAGAGGGTGCATATGAAATATACACTACACCTGAAAATTATGATGCTGTTTGTGATTACCTGCGCAATAATGACTATGAATTAGCAGATGCAGAGATTACACTATTTCCACAAACGTATAATACACTACCCGAAGAAGATCAAGAGAAAATGATGAATTTAATAGATGCTTTAGAGGATAATGAGGACGTTCAGGACATACATCATAACTTGGAAGAAACAGATTAATGTTTTATAGAACAACGCAAATTAAAAACACCAATTATAAGAAACAAATTGGTGTTTTTTAATTTGCATTAGGTATAGATGTGTTAGAATAGTGTAAGGACTGTAAAAGGAGAAGGTCGCATGATTGCATATATAAAAGGTATTGTTACATATATACATGATGATTCTGTTATAATGGATGTTCAAGGGGTTGGGTACGAAATAATGTGTGCCAATCCTTTTGTATTTCAGACATTACTAAATCAGGAAACACTTATCTATACCTACCATCACGTTCGTGAGGATGCACAAGTATTATATGGATTTAAACACCAAGATGAGAAAGCACTTTTTACGAAGTTACTGCAAGTGTCTGGCATCGGACCTAAAGGAGCGTTAGCAATTTTGGGATCCGTTAATGTTGGGGATTTTATTGCAGCGGTCGAACGTGAGGATGACAAATTTTTAACTAGCTTTCCTGGAATCGGTAAAAAAACAGCAAGACAGGTAATATTAGATCTAAAAGGAAAATTAACAACGATGCTTTCGCTGGAAGCACAGCCGGAAATCACAGAAACGAGTAAAACAGCCTCAAACAATCAAGAGATGCAAGAGGCGCAAGAAGCATTAAAAACATTAGGATATTCTGATCGGGAAATAAAAGCGATAATGCCAAAATTACAAAATGAAGCGATTGAGAATACCGATGAAATCATTCGTAAAGCATTAGGATTATTGGTGAAAAACTAGGGGGATTATAGGATGGATGAGCGCATGGTTACAGGTGAATTACAAGCAGAAGATTCGACTGTTGAGCTTAGTCTTCGCCCCACAACTTTAAATCAATATATTGGTCAACAAAAAGTAAAAGACAATCTGAGAATTTTCATTCAAGCGGCAAAAATGCGAGAAGAGCCACTTGATCATGTTTTACTATACGGTCCACCAGGGTTGGGAAAAACAACGCTTGCAGCAATTATCGCGAATGAAATGGGTGTTCAATTTCGCTCTACTTCAGGCCCGGCAATCGAACGGGCCGGTGATCTTGCGGCAATCCTTTCTTCGTTAGAGCCTGGTGATGTGTTGTTTATCGATGAGGTCCATCGCTTGCCGAGATCAGTAGAAGAAGTGCTATACGCTGCGATGGAGGACTTTTTTATTGATATCGTCATTGGCACAGGACCAAGTGCGAGGTCTGTTCGCATTGACTTACCGCCATTCACATTAGTTGGAGCAACAACAAGGGCAGGTCTTTTATCCGCGCCATTACGCGATCGATTTGGAGTCCTAAGCCGCTTGGAATATTATGATACAGACGCTTTATGTTCCATTGTCGAACGTACTGCAGAGATATTTCAAACAACCATTACGAATGATGCGGCTGTAGAAGTGGCTAGACGATCAAGGGGAACACCACGTATTGCCAATCGATTGCTAAAACGAATTCGTGATATTTCTCAAGTTAAAGGTGAAGTAGCGATTAGTCTGGAGACAACGCAACTTGCTCTACAAATGTTACAGGTAGATGATGCAGGGTTAGACCATATTGATCATAAACTGTTAAAAGGTATTATTGAAGGATTTCAAGGTGGTCCGGTTGGGTTGGATACAATTGCAGCAACAATCGGTGAAGAGTCTCAGACAATTGAAGATGTATATGAACCATATTTACTACAAATTGGTTTTATTCAACGTACACCAAGAGGTAGGATCGTAACACAGAAGGCCTATCAGCATTTTGGCTTGAAAGGGAAAGAAATGGAATGAGTATTGGCAAACTCTTCATTGTTTTGGGGATCGCATTTGTTATTATTGGCATAATTTGGACATTTATCGGAAGACTACCTGGAGATATTAGCTTCAAAAAAGGGAACTTCTCATTTCATTTTCCAATTATGACATCGATTGTGGTCAGTATAATTTTATCATTAATTTTTTATGTGCTAGGAAAATTTCGTTAACGTATAGTAAGGAGACACATCATGAATATAGAAGATTTTGATTTTGACTTACCAGAGGAATTAATTGCGCAAACACCGTTAAAAGACCGGACAGCCTCACGATTATTAGTATTGGATCGTGACAAGAATAAGATAGACCATAAACATTTTCTCGATATAAAACAGTATCTAAATAAAGGTGACTGTTTGGTATTAAATGATACACGGGTACTACCTGCCAGATTGTATGGCATCAAAGAGGACACTGGAGCAAAGATTGAAATATTGCTTTTGCATCAGCAGGAAGAAGACAATTGGGAAGTACTTGCAAAACCAGCCAAAAAAATTAAAATTGGCACAGAGCTTATTTTTGGTGATGGTAAGCTGAAGGCAACGTGTAAGGATATATTGGACCATGGCGGACGGATTCTTGAATTTCACTATGAAGGGATCTTTTATGAAGTTTTAGACGAATTAGGTGAAATGCCATTACCACCGTATATTAAAGAACAATTACCAGAAAAAGAACGTTATCAAACGGTGTATGCGAAGGAAGAAGGATCTGCAGCGGCTCCTACAGCAGGTTTGCATTTTACCAATGATCTATTGGATGAAATACGTGCTATGGGTGTAACCATTGCGTTTATAACGTTGCATGTTGGATTAGGCACATTCCGCCCTGTGAGTGTAGACAATATTGATGATCATAAAATGCATTCCGAATTTTATCATATGACAAAGGAAACTGCAGAGACGCTTACAAATATCCGGAAGAATAATGGTAGAATCATTTCGGTTGGCACGACATCAACGCGTACTCTTGAGACAATTGTTCGTGATAATAATGGAGAGTTCGTTGAGGCCAGTGGCTGGACAGATATTTTTATTTATCCACCTTATACGTTTCAGGCTATTGATGGCTTAATTACGAATTTTCACTTACCAAAGTCCACTTTAATTATGATGGTAAGTGCTTTGGCAGACCGAGAAACGATTTTACGGGCATACAATGAAGCTGTGAAAGAACGGTATCGCTTTTTTAGTTTTGGTGATGCGATGCTAATCATATAGAAGAGGAACGAATGAAAATGCAACCAATAACATATGAATTAATTAAAACATGTAAACAAACGGGTGCAAGACTCGGAAAGGTGCATACACCACATGGTTCGTTTGATACGCCAACGTTTATGCCTGTTGGTACACTTGCAACGGTAAAAACGATGAGCCCAGAAGAACTTACGGAGATGAATGCTAAGATTATTCTATCCAACACGTACCATTTGTGGTTACGTCCCGGTGAGGATATCATTCAAGAAGCTGGTGGATTACATAAATTTATGAACTGGGATGGGGCAATTTTAACTGATTCGGGTGGATTCCAAGTATTTAGTTTAAGTGATATGCGTAAAATTAAAGAAGAAGGGGTTCATTTTCGTAATCATTTAAATGGGGAAAAATTGTTTTTGTCACCAGAAAAATCGATGCAGATTCAAAATGCCCTTGGTTCAGATATTATGATGGCGTTCGATGAGTGTCCACCATACCCGGCAACCTATGACTACATGAAAACATCTGTTGAGCGAACATCACGCTGGGCAGAACGTTGTCTCCAAGCACACGGACGTAAAAATGAACAGGGCTTATTTGGAATTATCCAAGGTGGCGAATATGAGGATCTGAGAAAACAAAGTGCACAGGATTTAACATCATTGGATTTTCCTGGGTACGCGATTGGTGGCTTATCTGTTGGAGAGCCAAAAGAGATTATGAATCGGATGTTGGAATTTACTACACCACTTTTGCCAAGCGATAAGCCAAGGTATTTGATGGGGGTAGGGTCACCGGATTCTTTAATTGATGGCGCAATCCGCGGTGTTGACATGTTTGATTGTGTTCTACCAACACGAATTGCTCGAAATGGGACGTGCATGACATCTAACGGAAGACTTGTGGTAAGAAACGCTAAGTACGCGCGTGACTTTAGTCCAATCGATGAAAAATGTGACTGTCATGTATGTAAAAATTATTCACGTGCATACATCCGTCACTTAATTAAATGCAATGAAACATTTGGATTTAGGCTAACTACTTACCATAATTTATATTTTCTGTTAAACTTAATGGAGCAAGTACGAACAGCGATAAGCGAGGATCGACTTGGCGATTTTAAGGAAGCATTCTTTGAACAATATGGTTTTAATCAACCGAATGCAAAAAACTTTTAAGGAAAGGGGGAATTCATAGTGGACATGCTTATTCAATTATCACCAATCATTTTAATGTTTGTTATTTTCTATTTCTTGCTCATTCGTCCGCAACAAAAACGACAAAAGCAAGTTAGGCAAATGCAATCAGATTTGAAAAAGGGAGATAATGTTGTGACAATTGGTGGATTTCATGGCTCGATACACCAAATTGATGAAAACATCATTGTTGTGGAATCAGGTGACGGTACAAAGCTGACATTTGACCGCTCAGCGATTCGTGAAGTGAAAACAACTAGTTAAATTATATGTATAAATAGTGTCAGAGGATAAGCAATAGACTGATTGCTTTCTGTCTGTTGCTTAAACCACCTGTGGTAGATAGACAATTTCACTTATACATAGAAACGAAAAAAGCGCAGGCGAATTACGCTGCGCTTTTTTCGTTTCTATCATTCATCATTTTTTATCAGCGACAAAAATATTTACACCAATTACCCCTCCGACAAGTGCTGCTGCTACAAAGCCTGCATGATGTAAGGACTGTTCTAATGAGAATGTTTGCTGATAGCCTAAATATTGGACTAAAAATGTAAAAAGTGTAAATCCTAAGCCGGTTACAGCACCGATAACCCAGCCTTTTTTCTTTCCTTTAACTCCAGCGACGATCCCACCAATAAATAAAGCGATTAATCCAACTGCAAGCGATACCCATGACAATGTTGTTTCGTCCATACTAGTAAACCGAAGCAACAATCCTAACACAAAACTAGTTAGAAGGATTAGACCGAGTATTACGATCCAGCCATACAATAAAGCTATAAATTGCTGTTTTTTCATGATATTCTCTCCTCCCCCCTGATTGTCCAGTCATTGTCATTTTATTCACATGATTTAAAAATAGACGGAAAATATTTTTCTTTTCCCTGCATATATTCTTAGGAGAGGATATTTAAAAGTCACTTTTATCATATACTCTACTAGGATAAATGCTGGTTTGGGGGATGGTGTATATGGATGTTGTACTTGCTTCCATAATTTTTATTGTTAGTTATGCTTTCATTATGACAGAGAAAATCAATCGGGCTGTAATAGCCTTATTTGGTGGTGTATTGCTGTTAGTAAGTGGAATATATTCAGCTGACGATGTCTTTATGAATTATATTGATTGGAATACAATCGCTTTATTGTTCTCCATGATGGTACTTATTTCGATAACAGAGAAAACTGGATTATTTTCATTCATTGCCATTCGTTTTGCTCAACGGATACGAGGTAAACCTATTCCGTTGTTAGTTGGAGCGAGTATTTTAACGGCGATAGGCTCAGCTTTACTGGATAATGTTACAACGGTGTTAATTTTTGTACCGATTATTTTAAAAATAACAAAATTATTAAACCTTCCATCATTCCCATATTTATTGGCAATCATCTTTAGCTCGAATATAGGTGGGGCTGCAACCCTTATTGGAGATCCGCCAAATATTATGATCGGTCAAGCTGTTGATCATCTAACCTTTTTATCTTTTATAACTCATTTGGCACCACTAACTTTGATTGTGTTTTCGGTTATGTTAGCATCCATCGTTTTATTATTCCGTAGAACTTTACAAGTGGATAACATAAATGAATCAAAACTTGAAAATATTGATGCCACTGCTCAGTTAATCAAAACGCCCATGTTATATAAGTCGATTATTGTACTAGGGCTGACGATAATAGGTTTTTTAATGCAATCGCTACTACACATTGAATTAACAGCGATTGCGTTATCTGGGGCACTTTTGTTATTACTCTTAACAGAGAAGGAAATAGCTACCGAACAAGTATTTGAAAGAGTAGAATGGGTTACACTGTTCTTTTTCATTGGACTTTTCGCCCTTGTTGGCGGATTGCAGGAGGTTGGGATAATTGATGAACTGGCAAGAGCAATTATCTTGACCACGGATGGAGATTTTTCAAAAACAGCCATTTTCGTTTTGTGGGCTGCTGGATTGTTTTCTGGAATTGTTGATAATATTCCATTTGTTGCTGCAATGATTCCAGTTGTCCAAGAGTTTGAAAGTTATGGTCTTGTTTATTTGGATCCAATATGGTGGTCACTTGCTTTAGGAGCTTGTTTGGGTGGGAATGCAACATTAGTTGGTGCATCTGCAAATGTTGTAGTAGCAGGTCTAGCAGAAGGGGCAAATGAAAAAGTCCCATTTATCCGTTTTATGCTTTATGGTATCCCTTTTGTGTTATTCTCACTTATCATTTCATCGATTTACATCTATATACGCTATCTAATTCCATATTCGGGACAAGCCTTTTGAAAAACTTGACTGGTGATCACTTTAGAAAAGGCTTTGATCGTATGGATTGTTGCTATTCCGGAATCATAGTTACCGCAGGACAAGGGATGTTTCGGCATCGTTAGCATTGCACACAGAAAATGGATCTGTATTTTCAAGGAATCTACGTGTATTACAACTGCTCACAGCATTTAACAGTTTCTTAAGCACCTAAAGCAACAATCTATTATAAAGCGCTTTCCGCGGGCACGGCTTCAGCCGCCTCGCGGAAAAAACACCGCTGCGGGGTCTTCAGACACGTGCTGTTCCCGCAGGAGTCTACGTATTCTGCCTACGCTGTTAGAGTCTTTCTGATTATCAAATGGATATAATCCCATAAAATCAACGTATCGAGGAGTTCTTATCACTTGAACAGAAAGCTATTCCAAGCTGCGGAAAAATGCGAGACTCCTCGAAAATGAAAAACACATTTTCTTCGTGCGGTGAAGATTCAAGGATGTCTTTTCAAGTCCTATGGAAAAAGGAACAGTCTGAAGACACCAAAGGAAGTGGTTTTCTTCCGAGGAGGCTGAAGCGTTCCCCATGGAAAGCGAGTATTTTTCCGCAGCGCTGGATTAGCACTCATCTTATATAGAAGGGGGGGAAGTCACGCTAAAGTTACGTCGCATTTTCTATCAACTACGAAATTTAAAGAGCAACAAACAATACGAATAGCACCTTTATAAAACAGTCCCTGAGAATGATCCCATCAAATAACCTGCCGTATTGGTTTAAACCACCACGGCAGGTTATTTTTTAAATCCATTTTTGTAGAATAGGAATTTGCTTTAATTCTGCTTTTGTGATGAATCTTAATCCAAATAATAGTATGATGTAAATACCTGTTAAGATAGCTAAGATGGTAATAAAGACAAAGATGTTTGTGTCCATTAAACCATATATGTTTTTTAAGAAGTTTCCAATGAACCAGGTAATGACTAATAAGAGGATCATTTTTGTAATGTCTTTCAATGGAATTGAGTAACGTATTTCTTTGTGCAGTGCCGCAAGATGCAGCAATGTTACCAATACAACACTGGCAGACATTGCAATTGCTGCCCCCATGATACCAAACTTTGGATTTGATGCTAGCAAAATAAGTACGGTAAATTTACATAGTGCACCAATCAAGCTATTCCACATAGCTGGTTTTGCTAAATCCAGTGCCTGTAATGCAGATTGCAGTGGGGCCTGAATGTAAAGCAACAGGTAAAAGGGGGCCATAAGCACTAGGAATTTGCTTGCATTTCCTGTTCCATACATATATGTTAAAATCGGAACTGAAAAAAGTGTCAGGACAATCGTTGCAATCGCTCCCGAAGCGAATGAGATACGAATGGATTGATGGATCCGGTAGTGGATTAACTGGTTATGTTTATTTGCTTCTGCTTCAGATATAGATGGAACTAAAGCAATTGATAGGGATTGCGTAATAAAAGTTGGTAAAAATAAGAGTGGTAGAGCGAATCCCGTTAGTTCTCCATATTGCTTTGTAGCTAAACTGCTTGAAATACCGGCGATTGCCAGGCTTTGAGCAACTAATATTGGTTCCAAAAAGTTAGAAAATGAACTTATTAATCGACTGCCTGTACTTGGTAGGGCAATAGAAAACAATTCTTTTAATGTATCCTTACTTGATTTTAAATAGTTGAAAAATCGATAGCGGATCGTTATATTTTTTTTATGTTTAAAAATTTGAATCATAACGAGCAAGGAGATGAATTCGCCCAGAATCACACTAAACATTGCACCTGCAGCAGCATACTCAACACCATACGGGAGTAATAGTTTAACGAATAAAGCAACACTGGTGATCCGTACTACTTGCTCGATTACGAGGGTATAACTTTGTGGCTTCATATTTTGTTTACCCTGAAAATACCCTCTCAGAATCGATGAAATTGCAGTAATGGGAATAATTGGACTTATGGCTATTAATGGTAATAATGTACGCTCATCAGTTAATGATGCAATAAATGGTGCTGCTATAATCATTCCAATCGTGAAAAAAATACTGGATATTGCGGTAACAATTAAAGAGACAACAAGAATCTTTTTAACTTTTACCCGGTCATTTCGCGCTTCCGCTTCCGCAACTCGTTTGGATATGGCCACTGGCAAACCTAGTTGTGTTAATGTCATAATGAGAAATAGTGTTGGCAGTGCCATCATATAAAGACCAACACCTTCTTCGCCCATGAAACGGGCGAGTACCATTCGGTTAATAAAACCTAAAAAACGGGAAATCATGCCTGCAGCAATTAATATTAGTGTACCTTGTAGAAATGTTTGTTTGGTCATTTCGTACGACCTGCCTTCTCAAAAAATAAAATTTCGTATACAATGATATATATGCAATTCAGTTGGCCAAGCATGACAAGAAACAGAATTTAAACTTCTGCGTGCTAACAGGGGGGAAGAACTTGGAGATTGTGCGGAATGTTGATGATTGGAAAACGCTTTTGAAACCTGCTTTAGATAGTAAAACAAGTGAATTGAAATTATTGGGGTATTCACAGGCAACAAATGACGACATTTGGAATTGTTTAGTGCAAAAAGTTTGGAAAGGTAATCCGTCAAAACGTTTATATGAAGTAACGCAGGATATTTTTCATCTTGCATCAAATGTATACATGAGTTATTTAACGGTGAGTGCCTACCAAGATGATGATTTAATAGCGTCTATTGCTGCATTGACCGGGGATAAGCAGTCAATAGATGAGTAACAATTTACATAATGTTTAAGTGGAAAAAGGGAGGCATTTGGTAGATGAAAAACAGAGGCAAAATCGTTGCCTTTTTCTTGATTGTATTATTGTTCGCAGGAACGATCGGGACAACGATAACTGGAATTACAAAAGACATAAATTTAGGATTGGATCTTCAAGGGGGATTCGAAGTTTTATATGATGTTGAACCCGTTAACGAAGATCAAGAGGTCAATCGCGAGTTACTTGAGGCAACTGTACGTACGTTAAATGAACGTGTCAATCGACTTGGTATTAGTGAAGCTAACATTGACATTGAAGATCCTAATCGAATCCGTGTACAGCTTGCCGGTGTTAAAGACCAAAATGAAGCGAGAGAAATGTTATCCACATCCGCTCGCCTTTCTTTTCGCGACGTAAATGATAATGAATTACTCAATGGGGCAGATGTTAAGGAAGGAAGTGCTAAGCAAGACTTTCATCCAGACACAAAACAACCTATTGTCACGTTATCATTAAAAGATGCGTCTAAATTCGGGGAAGTAACAAGTAAAATTAAACAAATGCAAGACCCTGAAACTCCATATCAAGATAACTTGCTTGTTATTTGGATGGATTACCAAAAAGGGGATTCATTTGCTGAGGAAACGAAAAAAGAAGAACCAAAATATATTTCCTCACCTGCAGTTTCAAAGACACTGAATACGTCAGACGTTATGATAGAGGGTAATTTTACAGTCGAATCGGCACAACGGTTAGCGGATATTATCAACTCAGGTTCACTACCTGTTAATTTAACAGAAAAATACTCCACATCTGTTGGTGCACAATTTGGGGAACAAGCATTAAATAAAACGGTGTTTGCTGGGATAGTTGGTGTAAGCATTATCTTTTTATTTATTATTGCTGTTTACCGTTTTCCAGGATTTATTGCTGCCATCAATTTAAGTATTTATATTTACTTAATACTACTGTTTTTTGAATTGATGAATGGTGTGCTGACATTACCAGGAATTGCTGCCTTGATACTTGGTGTTGGTATGGCTGTTGATGCGAACGTTATTACATTTGAGAGAATTAAAGAAGAATTACGAGAAGGTAAATCACTACAGGCGGCATTTAAGGCAGGTACAAGCAATTCACTACGAGCGATCGTCGATGCCAATATCACAACAATATTAGCTGCTGCTGTGTTATTTATTTTCGGTACAAGCTCAATAAAAGGGTTTGCGACCATGTTGATCCTTAGTATCGTGGTCAGCTTTTTAACAGCGGTTTATGGATCTCGATTATTATTACAATTATGGATAAAAACCAAATTCCTGAAAAACAGACCAGGCTGGTTTGGTGTGAAGAAACGTGACATTAAAGATATTAAGGACCCAACAGAAGTAGAACCTAAAGTCTTTAATCGTGAAGTCAATATAGTAGGGCATCGAAAAAAATTCTTTGTCGCCTCTTCTATAATGGTTCTTTTAGGGATTGTTTCATTTTTGATTTTCCAGTTGAATCCTGGGATCGATTTTACACATGGATCACGTGTTCAAATCATGGCCGATCATAGTTTGACAACAGAAGAAGTAGAGAAAAGTTTAGAAGAGTTGGATTTAAAAGAGGAAGTTGTTCTTTCTGGTGATAACCAAAATGTTGCTGTTGTACGTTATGATGAGGTCATAAATAAGGATAAAATTGCTGAACTTAAATCGTATTTCAACGATAAATATGGTATTGAGCCAAGTGTAAGTGTTGTATCGCCAATTGTCGGGCAGGAATTGGTTAAAAACGCGTTGTATGCACTCGGAATTGCCTCCATCGGGATGATTATTTATGTAGCATTTCGTTTTGAGTTTTTCTTTGCTATTACAGCGATTATTGCGTTAATCCATGATGCATTTTTCGTTTTAGCCATCTTTAGTTTTACTAGAATCGAGTTTGATGTGACAATCGTTGCCGCAATACTCACCATTATCGGTTATTCGATAAATGATACGATTGTAACCTTTGACCGAATTAGGGAAAACTTACAGAAGAAAAAACGAGTCAAGTCTTTTAAAGAACTTGCTAAAGTTGTGAATAGGAGCTTGGTACAAACATTAACACGCAGCATTAATACAACGGTGACAACGCTCATTGCCGTTTTAGCATTCTTATTCTTAGGTGCAGAATCGATAACTGGTTTTGCTATTGCCTTAACGGTAGGGCTTATAGCGGGAACATATTCATCATTATTTCTTGCTTCCCAGCTATGGTTAGTTTGGCGCGGGAAAATGATTAAGAAAAAACCAGTTGAATTTGCTAAGAAAAAACGGACGGAAGGACCACAAGTTTAAATAAGAAAACCCTTGTTACAAGTTTGTAGCAAGGGTTTGTTTTCTAAATATCGGGGAAATTTAAAATAGGGGAAAGGAGGCTGTTCATGCGAGGACAAACATATGTAATTCTGGCTATCATTTTTGTCATCGTTGTAGCTGTGTTCGCAGTGACCAACGTCGATGTGGTTGAAGTGAATTATTTGTTCTGGTCAGGTGAGGCACCACTTATTTTGGTTATTTTATTTTCTGTATTAATGGGAGGAATCATAACAGCAGCTGTTGGTGTAGTGAGAATGTTCCGTCTGCAACGTGAAATCCGTACATTAAAGGATCGTAATAAAAAAATGCATGATCTGTTAGTTAAAAACGGATTAGCAGATAAGTTGAAAAAGCAAACGCAAGAAAAAACAAAGCCTACTAAAAATGATGAAGGAAACCAAACAAAATAAATTCTAATTGCTACCCTTGACTTGATGTGTGTATAATAGATTAGTCAGGGGTGAATTTATGTTACAAAGTAAAGCAACATGGAAATTTACGACAATACAAGATGAGACAGTGCGATGGATGGACGATGCGATAACGTTGTCCCCTGTGATGCAAGAGCTTTTATTACAACGAGGAATAACAACAGCAAAGGCTGCAGCAGAATTTCTATCGCCCGATCTGACAAATTTACAAAATCCGGGTAGACTCGCATCGATTGATATAGCATCTGCACGTGTACATAAGGCAATTGAGCAAAACGAGAAAATCCTTGTTTATGGAGATTATGACGCTGATGGGGTAAGCTCAACTACAGTTTTGTTAACAGCATTGCAAGAATTAGGAGCTGACTGTGATTATTATATTCCCAATCGGTTTACTGAAGGATACGGACCGAATGAAGCAGCATTTAGACAAGCATATGCAGATGGGTTTCGATTAATTATTACCGTTGATAATGGTATTGCTGCTGTTCAAGAAGCTGAAGTCGCTAAAGAACTCGGCCTTGATTTGATTATTACCGATCACCATGAGCCGCAAGAACGATTACCTGATGCATTGGCAATTGTTCATCCCAAATGCTCACCAGACTATTTGTTTCAGGAACTTGCTGGAGTTGGGGTGGCGTTTAAGTTTGCCGAACATTTACTAGGTTATTTTCCTGAGAAATTATTAGATTTAGTGGCGATCGGTACCATTGCCGACTTGGTCCCGCTTGTTAGTGAGAATCGAATCCTAGCTTATTTTGGATTACAGAAACTGACAACCACTAATAGATATGGGCTAAGGGCGTTAAAAAAAATCTGTAAAATCGAAGGAAATGTTACCGAGGAAGATATTGGATTTCTGATCGGTCCACGACTGAATGCTGTCGGGCGATTGCAAGATGCTGATTTAGCTGTCCAATTATTGCTGACAGAAGACCAAGAAGAAGCGGAACAGTTAGCACAAATGGTCCAGCAATTGAACGAGGAGCGTAAACAGATTGTCGCCAATATCGTCAAAGAAGCGGAAAAAATGGTTCAACCTGAAAATGGGGTAATTATTGTTGCAAAAGAAGGTTGGAATGAGGGAGTCCTCGGCATTGTTGCCTCGAGACTAGTCCGAAAATATGATCGGCCGGCAATCGTATTAGCCATTAATTCAGATAAAACACAGGTAAAAGGGTCAGCTCGTAGTATCCCTAAATTCGATTTGTTTAAAAACTGTATGCAGGTCAGAAACCTATTTACCCATTTTGGTGGACATGCACAGGCTGCAGGGATGACGTTATCAATCGATAATGTACCATTGCTGCAAGATGAACTAAACAAATTAATCGAGCAACAACTTACTGAGGAAGACTTTAAACAAGAAATTCAAATTAGTAAAACACTCGGCGTTCCTGAAGTTAATGAAGCTTTAATTGATGAAATTAGGCAATTAGCACCGTTTGGGATGGCAAATCCAAAACCAATTTTTCATATTAAGCAAATTCCAACCGAGATTCGGCAACTTGGAAATAATAAGAAGCATCTTAAAATGCAATTCAAACAGGAAACCGCACAACTGGATGGTATTGGATTTGGATTAGGTGATTTATATACCCATATTTCAAAACAAACGCACGTATCACTTGTTGGCGAAATTGGGATTAATGAGTGGAATGGAATTCGAAAGCCGCAGATTGTTATCCAGGATCTCCGGATTGATGAATGGCAGTTATTTGATCATCGAGGAAAAAAACAGGTAGATATAGCACCTTTTATAACAGATTCCAGGGCAGACTTAGTCGTTTGTAGTCAGGATTCAGATCGTGTCCCACAGCAGGCATCCACTATTGATTATGAAACGGACCCTGCTGCTCTAGGTAAAGTTGAATCACTATTTTTATTTGAACTACCACCTCAGCTTGATCAATTACAGACTATTATTAAGAAAACTAACCCATCATGTATACATGCATGTTTCTATGTAGAGGATAGCACGTATATGCAAGTTTTTCCGACAAGAAATGATTTTAAATGGCTTTATGCACTAATCCGTACACGGAAAGTAATTGATTTGAATCAAGAAATGAATCTGTTAATGAATGCCAGAGGCTGGACGAAAGATCGAATACTCTTTATGTCTAACGTGTTTTTTGAATTGGGATTTGTTAAAATAGAGAACGGTGTTATACAATTAAATCCTAATCCTGTCAAACATGATTTACAAGATTCGGGATTATACCAGCAACGATTGAGACAAGCTGACATCGAGAAAGTACTATACTATTCGAATTATAAAGAACTAAAAGAGTGGTTTTCATCATGTAAAGAAGATGTGGAAGCACCCAAGGAGGAAGAGATTATCTATGGATTATAAAAACTATATTAAAATAGTTGAGGATTGGCCAAAAGAAGGAATTCAATTTAAAGATATTACCCCGTTAATGGACAATGGTAAGGCTTTTAAATCGGCAGTAGATGAAATAGTGGAGTTTGCGAAAGAAAAAGACATTGATATTATTGTTGGGCCTGAGGCAAGAGGCTTTATAATTGGCTGTCCGGTATCCTATGCACTTGAGATTGGGTTTGCACCTGTACGTAAGGAAGGTAAATTACCACGGGAAGTTATTAAAGTTGATTATGGTTTAGAATACGGTAAAAATATCCTGACAATTCATAAAGATGCAATCAAACCGGGACAACGTGTATTAATTACTGATGATTTACTTGCCACTGGTGGTACAATAGAGGCAACAATTAAACTAGTGGAAGAGCTTGGTGGTATTGTTGTGGGTTGTGCATTTTTAATTGAACTATCATATTTGAATGGCCGTGATAAACTTGATGGCTATGATGTATTAACGTTAATGCAATACTAAATAAAGCAACCCAAAAGAAATGTGAATAACGGGAATGTAGGTCTGGCGATAAATGTTTTTTCGTCAGACCTATTGTTACACCTTATGAGAAAATGCTCGCATGTCACCATAAGGTGCGTGAATTGTACTCGGGTAGCGGTGGCGTAAATAGCAACAATTTGCACGAAAAGAGCCCTAAGGAATAAAGTATTAAAAATCGGTTACGCAAAGGTTGTTAAAATGGAATGTATTTATATATAATAGAGAGATAATATTCAATTTACAGAGGTTGGTTTAGAAGTTAAATTTAGGCTAACCTTTTGAACATCTTCTACTAGACAAAAGTATTAAAACGGACTTATCATAGAATTCTAAAGCAACGAATAAAGGTGATTACATGGCAAAGGAAGCTATTATGACAATTGAAAATGTGATAGACAAGGCTAGCCTTTATCTTTCAGAAGAAGATACTGCTTTTGTTCGTCGCGCATATGAATTTGCAAATAAGGCTCATCATGATCAATTTCGAAAATCCGGTGAGCCATATATTATCCATCCGATTCAAGTTGCAGGTATTTTGGTAGAACTTGAGATGGATCCAGAGACGATCGCTGGGGGCTTTTTGCATGATGTTGTGGAAGATACGAACATTACGCTAGAACAAATTGAGTCAGAATTCAATCATGAAGTTGCTATGCTTGTTGATGGTGTAACGAAATTAGGTAAGATTAAATACAAATCAAAAGAAGCTATCCAAGCGGAAAACCATCGAAAAATGTTTGTAGCAATGGCAAAAGATATTCGAGTTATTTTAATTAAACTCGCTGATCGTTTGCATAATATGCGAACATTAAAGCATTTAAAACCTGAAAAGCAACGACGAATTTCCAACGAAACATTGGAAATTTTTGCTCCGCTAGCACACCGCCTTGGTATTTCAACAATTAAATGGGAATTAGAGGATACAGCATTACGTTATTTAAATCCGCAACAATATTACCGTATTGTTCAGCTTATGAAGCAAAAACGAGAGCAGCGTGAAACCTATATTAAAGATGTAATGGACGAGGTTAATGAACAGCTCAAAGATGTTAATATTAAAGCGGATATCTCCGGAAGACCAAAACATTTGTACAGTATATATAGGAAAATGGTTAAACAGAATAAACAATTTAATGAAATATACGATTTGTTAGCAGTAAGGATTATTGTAAATAGTATCAAGGATTGTTATGCGGTGTTGGGAATCATTCATACTTGCTGGAAACCAATGCCAGGTAGGTTTAAAGATTATATCGCCATGCCCAAACCTAATCTTTATCAATCCTTGCATACAACTGTTATTGGACCTAAAGGGGATCCACTTGAAGTTCAAATCCGTACCAAAGAAATGCACGAAATTGCCGAATATGGAATTGCTGCGCACTGGGCATACAAAGAAGGACGCCAATTAAATAAGGATAAAAAGTCATTTGAAGAGAAATTGACCTGGTTTAGAGAAATTCTTGAATGGCAGAATGAAACACATGATGCGGAAGAATTTATGGAATCGTTGAAAGTTGATTTATTTTCTGACATGGTTTATGTTTTTACCCCAAAGGGTGATGTGATTGAGTTGCCGTCCGGTTCTGTTCCGCTGGATTTTGCTTACAAAATTCACACTGAGATAGGAAACCAGACAATTGGTGCAAAAATCAATGGTAAAATGGAGCCGCTTGATTATAAACTAAAAAATGGTGATATTATTGAAATGATGACCTCGAAACATTCGTATGGTCCATCACAAGATTGGCTGAAAATTACCCAAACATCGCAGGCTAAGAATAAAATCAAACAGTTTTTTAAGAAACAACGGCGTGAAGAAAACATCGTTAAAGGGAAAGAATTAGTCGATAAAGAGATACGAGCATTGACGCTTGAACCAAAAGAAGTGTTGACGCAAGAAAATTTGCAGCGTGTTTTCGATAAATTCAATTTTATGAACGAGGATGACATGTATGCAGCTGTTGGCTATCAAGGAATAACCGCTGCATTAATCGCCACTCGTCTTTCTGATAAGATAAGACAGACGAAACAAAAGGAACAGGAGCTTTCCCAAACGCTTGAAGAAGTAAAAACGGAAGTGAAGGAAAAAAAGACCCATAAACGCGATTCAGGTGTAAAAGTCGAAGGTGTTGACAACCTATTAGTCCGGCTATCCAAATGTTGTAACCCTGTACCTGGCGATGCTATTGTTGGCTATATTACGAAAGGTCGAGGTGTCTCGGTGCATCGTGCTGACTGTCCGAATGTGCAAACAGAAGAAGCACAGCAACGGTATTTACATGTTCAATGGGAGAAAGATCAAACCGAGAAGAAACAATATCATGTTGATTTAGAAATCTCGGGGTATGACCGCAGAGGTTTGTTAAATGAGGTGCTACAGGCCGTTAATGAAACGAAAACAAATATTACCCAAGTAAATGGCCGATCAGACCGAAATAAAATGGCAATCATTAATATTACAATCCTTATTCATAATACAGGCCATTTACGGAAAATTGTCGAACGAATTAAGCAAATCAAAGATGTCTATACGGTGACACGAACATTGCAATAAAGTGAAACGCATGTAATCGGGATTTTCTTTTTCCCATTGTGCGTGGTGAAGGAGAGATATCATGAAAGCTGTTATTCAGCGTGCACGTGATGCCAGTGTATCAGTGAACGGGGAAACAATCGGTTCAATTGATCATGGTTTTGTTGTGTTGCTTGGGGTTACCCATGATGATACAGAGGATGATGCAGCATATTTGGTGAACAAAATCATCCATATGCGAATTTTTGAAGATGAAAACGACAAAATGAACTTATCATTGAAAGATGTTGAGGGCAGCCTATTGTCCATATCGCAATTCACATTGTATGGTGATACAAGAAAAGGAAGGCGGCCGAACTTTCTTCAAGCTGCAAAGCCAGATGATGCAAACAATTTGTATCAGTATTTTAATAAATTAATCACGGAGCAAGGAATCACCGTTGCAACAGGTGAATTTGGGGCAATGATGGATGTCCAATTTACTAATGTTGGCCCTGTTACAATGATCGTAGATAGCAAAGATAAATAATAGAACACCTATTGTGAAGGTCTGTCCCCTGGGGGTCAGACCTTCATTCGTAAAAATATTTAGTAAGGCCACTGATGATTCCATTTACCAATAGCTTCTGATAGGCATCTGTTAATAATAGTTGTTCTTTATTTTGGTTAGAGATAAACCCAAGTTCGATTAGCACTGCTGGTTTAAGGTTTTGTCTGATCACTTGGTAGTCACCAAAAGCAGTACCCCGGTCATTAGCGTTTGTTTCTTTTATCAATTCGGTCTGTATATTGTTTGCTAATGATTGATTATAATCTTGATAATAATATGTCCCAATTCCAGTGGCTTCAGGTATTTGAGGGACGCTATTATAATGAATGCTCACAAATGCATCCGCGTCAGTTACATTGGTAAGGCTTGTTCGGCTAGCTAGTGAAATGTATTGATCTTTTTGTCTTGTTAATATAACGTTTGCTCCAAGCGCAGTGAGCTCTTGTTGTAAGGTTAACGCTGTTTTATATGTAAGGTTTTTCTCAAATACTCCAGATGCGCCGATTGCCCCAACATCATTTCCGCCATGTCCAGCATCAACTACAATTGTTTTGTTTTCAATCCCTTTACTAGTTGCAGCCTGCTGCCTGTCAACTAATTGTTTGTACACAAATCCTGTAATTTCATCGTTAGAAATTTTATACCATTCCATTGTGTCCGCAAGAACGTCAAATGTGGTACCTTTTTTGGCGAAATGGATTATTTCATCGTCAGTTGAAGGACCATTACGGATTTGGGTGTGTTCATATGGGATGGTGATGGTTTTTGGTGCTGTGACACTGTTTGCATAAACACTTGATGAACTTGATGAGAGCACGAGAAACAGACTGAGAATAAGCAAGGCTATTGGCAAAATACGCAAATCATCCCCCCCTAGTTATTATTCACTATCATTTTGTCTTATTTTAATAAAAATCCTCTATTTAGGCAAAGATAATCTTATGGGAGGAAATGATCGTATGCGATATACTGAAAAACAATGGAATTCTACGCAAAATAAAGACATTTTTGGTGTAAATCTACATCGGTTTATGGAACTTGAAGATCATGCGAACCATATGGAAATAGCGCAAGAATTAGGCATTTCTTTAGGTGAAGTAAAAATGTTAAAGAAAAAAATTAATCGTGCTTGACATTCTTTTTTAGACAGATTATGATTATAGTCATTCAACAAACGAGTAAATGGATTATATACAAGAAACCATTGAGGGAAAAAGTAATTAGGAATCAGATGAAAAGAGAGAAGATGTCATCGGCTGAGAACATTTTCACATTATGACCTATTGAAAGACATTCCTTAGGATCGATACTGAACAATGAATAGAAGCTCAAAACAGAGTAAATAGCTATTTGTCGCAGTTTGCTTCTATCATTTAATAAGTAGGTATGGACGTTTTGCGGGCGTTAACTGTGAAGAGCGGATGCAGCTATTGCATCAACTAGGGTGGCAACGCGGGTGAACTCTCGTCCCTTTTTTATAAAAAGGGATGGGAGTTTTTTGTATGCTAAAACATTTAACTAAAAATTGGGGGTTTTACGATGAATATCAATGCACCACGTGGAACGGTTGATATTTTACCGAAGGATTCATGGAAATGGCAATATGTCGAAAATACGATTAAAACGATTTGCAGTCGCTTTCATTATCAGGAAATTCGCACACCATTGTTCGAACATACAGAGTTATTCGAACGGGGTGTGGGAGATTCAACGGATATTGTTCAGAAGGAAATGTATACGTTTCTTGATCGCGGAGGAAGAAGTATAACACTTCGTCCAGAAGGTACAGCTTCCGTAGTTCGGGCGTTTGTGCAAAATAAATTGTATGGTTCACCGGTACAACCAGTCAAACTATATTATTTTGGTCAGATGTTTCGCTATGAACGACCACAACATGGTCGCATGCGTCAGTTAAATCAATTTGGTGTAGAGGTACTGGGAAGTGCGGATCCAGCTGTTGATGCTGAAGCAATTGGCCTTGCCATGACATGTTACCAAGAGCTTGGCCTAAAGTCACTAAAGCTTGTGATCAATAGTCTGGGAGATAATGAAAGCAGGCAAAACTATCGTCAGGCTTTGGTTGAGCACTTTTCACCGCATAAAGAGGAATTATGTACCGATTGTCAGGCACGGCTCACACAAAATCCGTTGCGCATTCTAGATTGTAAGAAAGATCGTGAACATCCGGCGATGCAAACAGCACCATCCATTCTAGACTATTTAAATGATGAATCTAGAACGTATTTTAATCAAGTCCAAGAATATTTGACGATGATGGAGATTCCGTTTACCGTTGATAAAAATCTGGTCCGTGGTTTAGATTATTACAATCACACAGCATTTGAAATTATGAGTGATGCAGAAGGGTTTGGCGCGATTACGACACTTGCTGGTGGTGGACGATATAATGGTCTAGCAGAAGATTTAGGTGGCCCAAGTACACCAGGAATTGGCTTTGGCCTTGGAATTGAACGATTAATGTTAGCGCTGGAAGCAGAAAAAGTTTCGATTCCGGTTGATGATACATTAGACTGCTATTTCGTTGCCGTTGGTGAGGAAGCAGAAAAACAAGCTGTTCGCCTTGTCCATGAATTGAGAAAACAGGGGATACAAGTTGATAAAGATTATCAGGGCCGAAAAATGAAGGCGCAATTTAAAACTGCTGACCGATTACATGCTAAATTTGTCCTGATTTTGGGTGAAGAAGAACTAGCAAATCAAGTCATTAATGTAAAGTCAATGGAAACCGGTGAACAAAAGGAAATTCCAATTGCTGAGGTAACTGACCAAATGAAAGATTTGCTGCAAGGAGGAAAATAATGATGAACAAACGAATACTAGCGGGAACAATAACAACAAATCATATCGATCAGGATGTTTTGCTTAAGGGATGGGTACAAAAGCGTCGTGATTTGGGTGGATTAATTTTTATTGATTTGCGTGATAAATCAGGGATTGTCCAGGTCGTCTTTAATCCAGCTACTTCAGAAGAAGCCTTGGCAATTGCTGAGAATGTTCGAAGTGAGTATGTGGTAGAAATAAAGGGTAAAGTGGTTCATCGTGAAGAATCCACTATAAACGATGCAATGGCAACAGGAAGTATTGAGGTTTTAGCGGAAGAATTAACTATTTTAAACAAGTCGAAAAACCCACCATTCATGATTCAGGATGAAACAGATGTTAGTGAGGATTTACGGTTAAAATATCGTTACATTGACTTGCGAAGAGCTACTTTACAAGATACATTTAAACTTCGTCATAAAACAACACAGGCTATTCGTGACTTTTTGAATCAGGATGGATTTTTGGAAATGGAAACACCTATTTTGACTAAAAGTACGCCAGAGGGTGCACGAGATTACCTTGTTCCAAGTCGAGTACATGCAGGTGAATTTTATGCACTGCCACAATCACCGCAATTATTTAAACAATTAATTATGATGTCTGGTTTTGAGAAATACTATCAGATTGCCCGTTGTTTTCGTGATGAAGATTTGCGAGCGGACAGACAACCGGAATTTACTCAGATCGATATTGAAACATCATTTATGACAAGTGATGAAATCATGGAAATGACTGAAAATATGATGAAGAAGGTCATGAAAGAGGTAAAAGATATTGATATAACATTACCACTACCACGGTTGCGCTATGATGAAGCAATGAAGCGGTATGGATCAGATAAACCAGATACAAGATTTGCAATGGAACTTATTCATATAGCAGATATAGTAAAGGATTCTTCTTTTAAAGTATTCCAGGGAGCAATCGAAGCTGGTGGTAATGTTGGCTTGTTAAATGTCAAAAATCAGGCCACTAATTTTTCGAGAAAAGATATTGATAAGCTAACAGACTTTGTGAAAGTTTATGGTGCCAAGGGGTTAGCATGGTTGAAACTAGAAGGTAGCGAGTTAAAAGGACCAATTGCTAAATTTTTATCGGATGATGAAAAGGCTGGGTTGATTACTCGTGCTGAGGCAACTGATGGTGATCTATTGTTATTTTGTGCGGATAAGACTTCAGTTGTTTATGACAGTTTAGGCGCTTTGAGACTAAAGCTAGGAAAGGAATTAAAACTGATTGATGAGACGAAGTTTAATTTCCTTTGGGTTACCGATTGGCCATTGTTGGAATATGATGAGGATGCCGAAAGATATTTTGCTGCACATCATCCATTTACGATGCCAGTTGAAGCAGATATGGATAAATTAACGACTGATCCTGGAAGCGTCCGTGCAGTAGCTTATGACCTTGTCTTGAATGGATATGAACTTGGTGGTGGTTCACTACGTAATTACAAACGAGAACAGCAGGATAAAATGTTTGAAGTATTAGGATTTTCAAAAGAATCTGCAGAAGAACAATTTGGCTTTTTGCTTGACGCATTAGAATACGGTGCACCACCACATGGCGGAATCGCACTTGGTCTAGATCGAATTATCATGCTGTTAGCAGGCAGAACGAATTTACGCGATACCATTCTATTTCCTAAAACAGCTTCTGCATCAGACTTACTTACTGATGCACCAAGTGGAGTTAGCTCCGGCCAATTAGATGAACTATCTATTCAGCTACAGGAAAAATATGATGAAAATAACAAAATGTCGTAAAGCTGTAAAAATTGTAATCCTTTTTTCATAATGATCAATATTGAAAAAACTGACGGTGTATGCTATGATATACTTACAGATAAAGAACAGGTACTTGTTGCTACATGAGTAATTAGTTTGCAATTTGCTGTCAATCCTGATGTGTACGTTTATATATTTGTTTTGACCGAACATTTTTATGAACGGGAGCTTTTAGAGTTTTTGTGCTGCGTGCATGCCTCTACTTACTTAACCCGAGGACGTACAACGTATAGAACAGGGCACCCACCTGCATGGAGCGGGATCAAAACTAGGAATTAAACGGCACAATTGGGATTGCATTTTTGCAAAGATCGTGTAGGTTAACAATAAAAAACTCTTCCGTAATGGAAGAGTTTTTTATTGACCAGAGCTTTGGGCAATTTGTTGTAGATTTCCATTCTTGTCCATGCGAAATGCTGGTGGTTTCATTGTCCCTTGATCCTCAAAGACCGTCATTTTTCTGGCACGGTCCATAATTTGCATGAATACTTGATAATCTTCCTGAATGGTGGTCAGTTGTTCTTCAGTTTGAGCTAATTTTTTTTCTAATTCACTTACATGATCTCGAAGTAACGTATTTTCTTTTTGTGTTTCTTCTAGATTTCGTTTTGATTGATTAGAAGCATGATAGTCTTTTTTCACTTCCTTGAGAAATCGTATAACCATATCCATCGTTAGTGTCGGTTCTTCCGTTGTTGTTTCGATAGGTTTGTTTTCTATCGGATTGTTGTCTATGATGTTTTGTAATATTTCTCCATCATTTTGCGTTATTACTTCATTGTGTTGGGATAAAGAAACGACAGGCTCTTTTTGTTTCTCTGTATTTGCAGCGATAGCCCGTTTCTTTTCTTTTCGTTGCCTTTTTGCCAGATCAATAGCATGATCGTATTTTTGTCTTACTTCGGCGTTCCAACGAAATCCACAAGCGGCCGAGGTGCGATTTAATTTGTCACCAACTTCTTCAAATGCGTTTAATTGGGTACTACCTTCTCTAATATGGCGTAAAACCGTTTCTGCCAATAACAAGTCGTCTTCATGTGACCAAGCGTCTTGTCTAACTTTAACCAATTCGTTCATCTCCTTTTTCGAATAACCATCATAATTCCATAGATTTATTTATCTAGTATCTATTGTGACCGCTCGAAAAAGGAATTATACCAACTAGTTTACATTGTTGTTGTCGTTTTGGATTTTTTCATATACTTGTTTTAATGCATGTTCGAATTTTCCGGAGTCCTTTGGCTGGTAATAGTGACGGTTTTTTATCGCATCAGGTAGATACTGTTGGCTAATCCAGCCGCTTTCATAGTTATGTGGATATTTATAGTCAACACCTCGGCCAAGATTTTTTGCACCTTGATAATGGGAGTCCTTCAAATGTTTTGGTATGTCGCCAGTTTTACCGTTGCGTATGTCGGCCAATGCTGCATCTAATGCTTTATAAGCGGTATTGGATTTTGGTGATAAACATAATTCAACAATCGCAACCGAAAGCGGGATGCGGGCTTCAGGAAAGCCTAAACGCTCAGCAGCCTGAACAGCATGAACTGCGCGTGGCCCTGCTTGAGGATTGGCGAGTCCGATGTCTTCATAAGCACAAACAATCATTCTTCGTGCGATACTATCTAAATCTCCTGCTTCAATCAATCTACCTAAATAGTGAAGGGCGGCATTGACATCACTGCCTCTTATCGATTTCTGGAAAGCAGAAAGGACGTCATAATGCGCGTCACCATCTTTATCATGAGAGAAACTTTTCTTTTGCATACACTCTTCTGCGACTCCAAGTGTAATAGAGATCTGATGATTTTCATTTTTAGGTGTTGAAGAAACAGCTAATTCCAGCCCGTTAAGTGCAGATCTCATGTCACCATTGGCAGCAAAAGCGAAGTGATCTAGTGCATCATCAGTAATAACAACATCACGTTCACCAAGACCATTCACTTTATCAGTAATAGATCGATTTAACGCTGTTTTAATATCTGTTGCTGTTAAACCATGCAATTCAAATAAATGACATCTTGAGCGAATCGCTGGATTAATAGAGTGATATGGGTTACTTGTTGTACAACCAATTAATGTAAGCAAATTACTTTCAACATAAGGCAATAAGAAGTCTTGTTTGGCTTTATCTAGGCGGTGAACTTCATCAAGGACTAAGACAACTTGGCCAGTCATTTTCGCTTCTTCCACAACGATTTCCATATCTTTCTTTTTATCAACTACTGCATTAAGCATTTTAACAGGTATGCCAAGTGTTTTAGCTAATGCTACAGCCATCGATGTCTTCCCGGTACCTGGAGGGCCAAACAAAATCATGGATGCCAGTTGCTCTGCTTCAACCATACGTTTTACGATTTTACCCTCACCAACAAGGTGGGCTTGTCCAATTATTTCATCTATATGGGTTGGACGCATCCGATAGGCAAGTGGTTTCTGTTTCATTTTAATCTTCCTTTGTATATAAGAGGTTGTTCAAAAAGTCCGGTAAAAATGACACATCTTTAAAGGGGAACTTCAACTAATTACCGACACGTCCTGTGTCGAACGTTGAAGTCACCACATCCTGTGGAAGCTCGTTGGCTTGTTTCTCCGCTGCTCATGTATCTAAATACATACATTCCGCTGCTCGAAACTACGCCGCCTCGAATTTCTCGGTCCTTTTTATCCTCCTTTTTGAACACGCTCTATAATAATGGTTTGTATAATTAAGCCTAATTGTAGTCTTGTAAAAATGCAAGGAACAGCCTATTCATGCTATAATTATATGTATTACAATAAAACAAATGAATTGAAAGCAATCAATTGAGGTGTCATAAATGAAAATATCAACGAAGGGGCGGTATGGTCTGACGATCATGATCGAGCTTGCAAGAAAATTTGGTGATGGTCCAATTTCTTTAAAGCAAATTGCCCGTGATAAAAAATTATCGGAACATTATTTGGAACAATTAGCGTCACCACTGCGTAATGCTGGATTAGTTAAAAGTGTCCGTGGGGCATATGGTGGCTATGTTTTAGCAAAGGAGCCGGATGAAATTACAGCAGGTGATATTATCCGTGTTTTGGAAGGACCAATTACGCTTGTTGAAGGTATCGAAGAAGAGGAACCAGCTAAACAGGCATTATGGCTGCGAGTAAGGGATGCAGTGAAGGATGTATTAGATACAACGACATTAACTGACTTAAAAAATCATGAAAATGATCAACAACAAGAACCTTATATGTTTTATATTTAAGGTCTTTACGGATAGGAAGGAAAGGTAAAAAATGGAGCATATTTATTTGGATCATGCTGCAACAGCACCAGTTGATAAACGCGTTATGGAAGCCATGTATCCAATATATGAAGAAGTGTTTGGCAATCCATCCAGTATTCATTCATTTGGACGCAAAGCGAGACGTTACTTGGATGAAGCTAGAGAAACTATGGCCCGTAGTATTGGTGCCAACGAAAAAGAAATAATTTTTACAAGTGGCGGAACGGAAGCAGACAATTTGGCGATAATAGGGACTGCAATGGCTAACCAGCATAAAGGCAACCATATTATTACTACCGTTCAGGAACACCATGCTACATTGCGTACCGCAGAATATTTGGAGAAGAATGGATTTCGTATAACGTATTTGCCTGTATATCAAGATGGGAAAATTGCATTGGACGATTTAAGAGAGGCATTGACAGACGATACCATTCTTGTCACCATTATGACTGTTAACAATGAAACGGGAGTTAAACAACCAATTCAGGAAATCGGACAATTACTGTATGACCACCAGGCTTATTTTCACACAGATGCTGTACAAGCATATGGATTGATGGAATTAGATGTAAAAAAACTAGGGGTTAATCTCCTTTCTGTGTCTTCCCATAAAATTAACGGACCAAAAGGAATTGGGTTTTTGTATGTAGATAATAGTGTGAAACTACATGCATTGCAATTTGGCGGTGAGCAGGAAAGAAAACGTCGTGCAGGAACAGAGAATGTTGTAAGTGCTGTTGGTTTTCAAAAAGCAGTAGAATTAGCAACTGAAACTAAAACTCATCGTGTTAAGCAGTACACAGATTATAAACAGCTATTTCTCGGAGTACTTGATGAGGAACAAATCACCTTTCAACTAAATGGTGATCCTGAGTCGCAGGTAGCATCTATTTTAAATATTAGCTTTCCAGGAACAAATGTGGAAGCATTATTAACAAATTTTGATTTAGCGGGGATTGCCGCTTCCAGTGGAAGTGCCTGTACCGCTGGGTCTGTAGAACCATCCCATGTTTTAGCTGCGATGTACGGAAGTGAAGACGACCGAACTACGAACTCGATTCGATTTAGTTTTGGTTCCTTTAATACAACGGAAAATGTAAAAGAAGCAGCAACACGTGTGGCAGCAATTGTGAAACGACTAACTTCAAACTAAGGTGGTGAGCAACATGAAAAGTAAAAAAGATACTCGGGTAATTGTTGGCATGAGTGGTGGTGTTGATTCATCTGTAGCTGCCTTACTGTTAAAGGAACAAGGGTATGATGTTGTCGGTATTTTTATGAAAAATTGGGACGACACGGATGAAAATGGCATATGCACAGCAACCGAAGATTTTGACGATGTTGTCCGCGTATGTAATCAAATTGGTATACCATATTATGCGGTCAATTTTGAGAAACAATATTGGGATAAAGTTTTCACTTATTTCCTTGATGAATACAAAGCGGGAAGAACACCGAATCCCGATGTCATGTGTAATAAAGAAATTAAATTTAAGGCATTTTTGGAACACGCGATGTCACTTGGAGCTGATTATTTAGCAACAGGACACTATGCACAAGTCCGCTATCGTGACGGGCACTATGAAATGCTGCGTGGTATTGATGACAATAAGGATCAAACTTATTTCTTGAATCAATTAACGGAAGATGTATTAGCGAAAGTAATGTTCCCATTGGGCCATTTGCCTAAACCAGAGGTGCGTAAAATCGCTCAAGAGCATAACCTGGCGACAGCAACGAAAAAAGACAGTACTGGTATATGTTTTATCGGTGAACGTAATTTCAAAGATTTTTTGAGCGAATATTTACCTGCACAACCTGGTAAAATGAAAACATTGGCAGGAGAAGTGAAAGGAACGCATGATGGGCTCATGTATTATACAATTGGCCAAAGACAAGGGTTAGGAATTGGCGGTGCGGGTGATCCGTGGTTTGTTGTTGGAAAAGATGTAAAAGAAAATGTATTATACGTTGAACAAGGCTTTGCCAATGATTCATTGTACTCGGATGGATTAATTGCTTCTGATGTTAATTGGATTAGTCAGGTTGATTTAACCAATCCATTAACATGTACAGCGAAATTTCGCTACCGTCAAAAGGATAGTGGTGTCACGGTTAGCCAGCTTGAAAATGGCAGGCTCCGTGTTGTATTCGATGAGAACGAACGTGCCATAACACCTGGTCAATCCGTTGTGTTTTACGATGGAGATGTTTGTCTTGGTGGAGGAACAATTGATGAAATAATCAAAGACGACCAATACCTTGATTATGTTGGATGAAAATAGGATCACACTCTCAAGTTGCTTGAGAGTAAAGGTCCTTATTTTGTGGGTAGCAAGTATATGAAAAAGGATGTTTAAAATGGATGAAAATCAACAAGCAATAGCATATATGAAAGAAGGAAAATACGAAGAGGCTGCTGAATTGTTTAATGAATTAATTGAAGCGAACCCAGATGATCCGTTGGGCTATATAAATTTTGGAAATCTATTAGTGCATGTAAACGAACTAGCACGTGCAAAGGCATTTTTTGAAAAAGCAATCACCCTAGATCAATTTGCAGCTACAGCCTATTATGGTTTAGGAAATGTATATTTTGAGCAATCTATTTATGAAAAAGCGCAAGAAAACTTCCAAAAGGCGATTGAATTGGGCTTAGAGGAAGCGGATGTCTTCTATATGTTAGGCTTGACATTACAACAACAAGAGCAATTTAAACTCGCATTGCCATATCTCATGCGAGCAACGGAACTGGACCAAGAGGATGATGAATTATTATTTCAATATGGTTTGTCATTAGCACAAACCGATCAAATTGCGGATGCCGAAGTTGTTTTTGAGAATGTGTTGAAACGTAATGCTGAGCATAGTGACGCACACTATAATTTAGGCGTTATTGATTTGTACCATGACAAAGCAGAGGAAGCATTACAACATTTTAATGAAGCATTAAAAATTCAGCCGGAGCATGTTTTGGCTGCTAATGGTAAGAAAATGGTGGACGAACTGTTAAATCATAACGAAGCGTAAGATGGTGGGGTAGTTGTGATGGTACATGAAAGGGAAATGACGAAAGACGAGGAACAGGGCTATATTACTGGTGAACTTTTATACACGATTTTTCATAATGAAGCAGAACACTTTTCGATTGCAAAAATTAAAGTTCAAGACACAAATGAAGATTA
Source organism: Virgibacillus sp. FSP13 (assembly GCF_054048505.1). Lineage (NCBI taxonomy): Bacteria > Bacillati > Bacillota > Bacilli > Caryophanales > Bacillaceae > Virgibacillus > Virgibacillus sp. FSP13. The sequence goes on from NZ_JBSVKG010000023.1 coordinate 29,797, forward strand.
TCATGAAAAAGATGTTGTAGCAAAAGGCTATTTTTCCAATTTACAAACTGGTAAAAAGTATCGCTTTTATGGTCAATTCGAACGGCATGTTAAATTTGGCCTACAATATCAGGTAACCTCCTATCAAACAGTTATCCCAAATACAAAAGATGGATTAGTTGCCTATCTGTCCAGCGATTTATTTCATGGAATTGGTAAGAAAACAGCGGGGCGGATTATTGACCATTTAGGTGAAAATGCTATTTCTAAGATTTTAAATCAGCCATCCATGTTAGATGAAGTTCCAGGTCTTAAAAAGGACAAAGCAGATACATTGATTAAGAACTTGCAAGAAAATCAAGGGTTTGAGCATATTGTTGTCTATTTGGCGAAATACGGAATTGGGTTAAAAATGGCTCAAAAAATTTACCAGGAATATAAAGAAGATGCCATTACAAAACTTGAGGAGGATCCGTATCAGTATGTGTTTGATATTGAAGGTTTTGGCTTTCAAAAGGCCGATGAAATTGCCAGACAGAATGGATTAGCATTAACCCACCCAAATCGAATTGGTGCTGGGTGTATTTATGTTCTGCAAAAGAGTGTTCAAGATGGGCACGTGTATTTACCACTAGACAATTGTGTGGAGCAAGTTATTCGTCTGCTCTACAATGCCGATTTCACTTTATCAGTTGAAACGATTCAGAGTAGATTGGAAGAGCTAAACACAGAAAAGATTATTATTTTGCATAATGGAAATGTGTATTTACCCTCCCTCTATTATGCAGAGGATGGATTTGCTTCCCATTTAAAACGATTAATTTCAAAACCAATTGAGCAAAAAACAACGCTAGCTGAATTAATGACGATAATTGGTAAAATTGAAGAAGAGGAAATACTTAGTTATGGAAAAGAACAGTTTAAAGCAATCAACCAATCACTTGATTCGAAAATAACCATTGTAACAGGCGGACCAGGCACAGGAAAAACAACGGTGATTAAGGGTATATTACAAGCATATTCAGCCATTCACACTGTTTCCATGGACCCAGAGGATTATGATACAGAAACTGACTTTCCATTTGTTTTAACTGCTCCGACAGGTCGTGCAGCAAAGCGTCTTAATGAATCGACTGGCATTCCAGCGGTTACCATCCATCGGTTATTGGGGTGGGATGGCAAAAACGGTTTTGAAAAAGATCAACATGAACAACTAGCAGGAAAATTTATTATTATTGATGAATTTTCCATGGTTGACATATGGCTTGCTAACAGTTTATTTAAAGCAATTCCTGATGATATGCAAGTATTGTTAGTTGGTGATGAGGATCAGCTTCCATCAGTCGGACCAGGTCAAGTACTGAGTGATTTATTAGGGAGTATGTTCATTCCATATGTCCGTTTAAATGAAGTGTACCGACAAAAGGAAGGTTCAAAAATTATTCAATTAGCCCATCAGATCAAAAATGACAAATGTACAGTAGAATCATTACAAAATGATAAGGATTTCAGCTTTATCCCATGTCATGAGCAGCAAATGATTGATGTAATTGTGACAATTTATGAAAAAGCAAAGAATAAAGGGATTGATACGAAAGATATACAAGTACTTGCACCAATGTATCGTTCACAAGCGGGAATAACCATGATCAATAAACATTTACAGCAATTGGTTAATCCAAAAACAAATCAAAAACGTGAAGTTAAGCTGCAGGATGTATGTTACCGTGTCGGTGATAAAGTGATTCAACTAGTTAATCAACCAGAAGATCATGTCTACAATGGAGACATTGGGGAAGTTGTCGCTATTTTTGAAGAAGATGAGAATACGGAACATGTTGAACAATTGGTTATAGCCTATGATGGTAAAGAGGTTGTTTATGAGCGAAAAGATTATGTTAATATCATGCACGCATACTGTATTTCGATTCATAAATCACAAGGAAGCGAATTTCCCATCGTTTTGTTGCCGGTGTTGTCAACGTATAATCGCATGCTTCGCAAAAACCTACTGTATACAGCCATAACTAGAAGTAAACAATCTTTAATCATTTGCGGTGAGGTTAATGCTTTTCTTCGTGGAGTGCAGACCTTGGATACGAACATTCGGTTTACCTCGTTGAAAGAACTGCTACAAGAAAGATTAACGAATCAAGAAAAAGCAACATCTGAAGAGGATGAAGAAGAACTTACCCCATATGATTTCATGTGAGAAAAATGTATATTTTATACAATTCGCGGTTAAACTAACGTAATAATGTAATTTTTATCACAAAGGAGCATTATCTATGTTACAATGCCCGAATTGTAGAGGAAAAGATATTGGGAAAATCGGCTCTCAACAATTTTACTGCTGGAATTGCTTTATTGAGTTATCGATTGCTGACAATAATGAATTAGCTGTACATCAAATTGAATCTGATGGTTCGTTAAGTTCGTTAAATGATCTGTTTACGGATGATGAAAGAAGAATACAATGGTAGCGCTTCGTTACAGTAATACTATTTTTGTACGAAGGAGCGCTTGCTATGTTTAAGGAAAAAAAACCGCTACTATTTCTCTATTGGATTGTTATCGGTATCTTTGTATGTTTATTTATTTATTTACTTGTTAAACTGTTCCCGTTATATGGGGCTGTTTTTTCTTTTCTTTGGCGCGTTTTCGCCCCGTTTATCATTGCATGCTTAATTGCTTATTTATTATATCCAGTAGTCAAAAAAATACATACTTATCACATCCCAAAAAGTGTAGCAATTTTATTGATTTATATTTTTTTCTTTGGTGGGATTGCCTATTTGGTTTACCGTGTTTATCCAGCAGTGATTCACCAGTTAAGTGATTTAAATGAACAGTTACCACAACTGATTAGGATGTATGAGGATTTGATTTACCAATTGTATGAATACACGTCATTCTTGCCGGAAGTTGTTCATGATAAGATGGATCAATTGATAGCTGGAATTGAAACTTCAATGGAAAACTTGTTAGGGAAATTAGTAAGTGGCTTTACAAGAATATTTGATATGGTTGTAACAATTACGGTCATACCTGTCCTCGTATTTTATTTTTTGAAGGACTTCACGAAAATAAAAACATCTATTAAAAAATGGATTCCTTCTAAACATCATGAACAATATGGTGAAATGTTCCGTGCAATCGGTGAAAGTCTAGGGAATTACATTCGAGGGCAACTTATTGTCTGTTTGTTTGTTAGTCTAACAACGTTTATCATTTTTCAGATGTTACATATTAAATATGCATTATTACTAGCCATTATTATGGGTCTAACAAATATAATTCCTTATTTTGGACCAATTATTGGTGCCATACCTGCAGTTGCCATTACATTAACAATGTCAGCTAAATTAATCATCTTTGTATTGCTAGGAATATTTGTTATCCAATTAATTGAGAGTAACTTGTTATCGCCTTATATTGTTGGAAAAAGTATCGATATTCATCCCATCGCCATTATATTTGCCTTGCTTCTAGGTGGTGAATTAGGTGGTGTTATCGGAATGATCGTAGCCGTTCCAACTTTAACGATTTTGAAAGTTATCATGACACATTTAGCGAGAATTAGGGTTCAACGTTGACATTTTTACAATTGTTTTCTATAATATCGCTAAACTAGTTTAATACGAAAAACGTTGAAAGTTCCAAGTACATGATAGCCTATCTACAAGAGATGAGTTTCATTAGCTGAGAGAAATTCTTAGATAAAGAATCATGGAAAGCTAAACTGGAGTACGGGTAAACCCCGTCGGTACCCACACCGTTACTGTGATGAGTGATAAACGAAGCATCGTTTATAATTAGGGTGGTACCACGAACATCTCGTCCCTGCAATTGCAGAGATGGGATTTTTTTTAGGTTGTTTTCTAAAAGATTGTTTTTTTACACAATAGATATAAAATGCGACGTAACAGCAACGTGATTTCCGTAGCGGTGGAAGAACACCAATCATCGTCTCGAATAACGTCGCATTTTATATCAACTACGAAATTTAAAAAGCAACAAATATTATGAAGAGAGCCTTTATTGAAGATGGATTGGTTAATCCGACATGAAATATAAAATATTGGAGGGCAGTAACATGAAACAGTTAAAATCAGAACAGGTAAGACAATTATTTTTAGATTTCTTTACTGAAAAAGGGCACCGAGTTGAACCAAGTGCCTCATTAGTACCGAAAGATGACCCAACATTGCTGTGGATTAACAGTGGGGTTGCGACCTTGAAAAAATACTTTGATGGTAGTGTTATACCAGATAATCCGCGTATCGTGAACGCTCAGAAGGCGATTCGGACAAATGATATTGAAAATGTTGGATTTACAGCACGACACCATACATTTTTTGAAATGCTTGGTAACTTCTCTATTGGCGATTATTTTAAGAAAGAAGCAATCGAATGGGCATGGGAATTTCTTACAGATGAAAAATGGATAAACTTTGACCCGGAGTTATTATCTGTCACCGTTCATCCGGAAGATGATGAAGCATATGATATTTGGTTAAATGACATTAAGCTACCGAAAGAACGCATCATTCGTCTGGAGGAAAATTTCTGGGATATTGGGGAAGGACCAAGTGGACCAAATACAGAAATTTTCTATGATCGTGGTGAAAAATATGGAAACGTTCCAAGTGATCCAGAATTATATCCTGGTGGAGAAAACGAACGTTATTTAGAAATTTGGAATTTAGTATTTTCACAATACAACCATAACCCTGATGATACGTATACACCACTTCCGAAAAAGAACATTGATACTGGTATGGGGCTTGAGCGCATGGTTTCTGTTATACAAGATGCACCAACAAATTTTGAAACGGATTTGTTTATGCCGATCATTAATAAAATTGAGGAACTAGCAAACGTTACTTATGGAAAGAATAAAAATAGTGATACAGCGTTTAAAGTAATTGCTGACCATATACGGACAGTTGCTTTTGCGATTGGTGATAATGCACTACCTTCAAACGAAGGAAGAGGATATGTATTACGCCGGTTATTGCGACGTGCGGTACGTTTTGCAAAACAAATTGGTATTGAGAAGCCATTTATGTACAAGCTCGTTTCTATCGTTGGACAAATAATGCATGACTTTTACCCGGAAGTTTTAAATCAGGCATCATATATTGAAAATGTCATTAAAACCGAAGAGGAACGTTTTCACGAAACATTAAATGAAGGATTGGAAATACTGACTTCCATCATAAAAAAGGAAAAAGCCAATGGTAGCACTGTATTTCCTGGGAAAGAAGTGTTCCGATTATATGATACGTACGGTTTCCCGAAAGAGTTAACCGAAGAATATGTAGAAGAAGAAGGCTTTACAATTGATGAAGCTGGATTTGACGAAGAAATGAAAATGCAACGGGAACGCGCGCGTAATGCAAGACAAAAAGTAGACTCGATGCATGTACAAGATGAAACGTTAAGTAAAGTAGACGTGGAAAGTACTTTTATTGGGTATCACCAATTAGATGTAGAAACAACAATTGAACAAATGATAAATGGAAAAGAAATGGTTAATACTGCTGGCGTTGATGACGAAGTTGTTCTATTTTTAAAGGAAACTCCTTTCTATGCAGAAAGCGGTGGACAAATTGCGGATAATGGTTGGATCTACTCGGATCAAGCAACAGCATATGTTAAAAATGTTCAAAAAGCACCAAAAGGACAGCACCTTCATCAGGTTATTGTGAAAGAGGGAGAACTGAAGCTAGGCGATCATGTCAAAGCTGTTGTTGATGTTGATTTCCGAAACTTGATTGTTAAAAACCATACAGCAACACATTTGCTGCATCAAGCACTTAAAGATGTACTTGGCAACCATGTAAATCAAGCTGGATCACTTGTAACACCAGACAGACTCCGATTTGATTTTTCCCATTTTGGAGCTATAAGTGACGATGAACTAAAAAAAATTGAACAAATTGTTAATGAAAAGGTTTGGGAATCAACCCGGGTTGTTATCGAAAGCAAGAAAATTAATGAGGCGAAAGAAATGGGAGCAATGGCATTATTCGGTGAAAAATATGGAGATATTGTCCGAGTTGTTCAAGTTGGTGACTATAGTATCGAACTTTGTGGTGGTTGCCATGTACAAAACACAGCAGAGATTGGTATGTTTAAAATTATAGCCGAAACTGGAATTGGTGCAGGCACAAGACGAATTGAAGCCGTTACAAGTAAACATGCCTATCATTTTGTTAATCAAAAATTGGCAGTTTTGGATCAGGCTGCACAACTAGTGAAAGCCAATGATGAAAAGGTCCCTGAACGAATAAACAGTTTGTATACAGAGATAAAAGCATTGCAAAAAGAAAACGGATCACTAAGTTCGAAATTATCAAATGTCGAAGCTTCGTCTATACTAGATAAAGTAGAAAAAATAGAAGATGTTTCTGTACTAGCTCAAAAAGTGAGTGTTAAAGATATGAACCAATTAAGAAATATGGTGGATGAATTAAAACAGAAACTTGAATCTGGTGTGATTTTACTTGCTGCAGAAAATAATCAAAAGGTACAGTTAGCTGCAGGAGTATCCAAAGACTTGGTTGATCGTGGCTTACATGCCGGTAATTTGATTAAACAAGCTGCCCAAGCATGTGGTGGCGGCGGGGGTGGTCGTCCTGATATGGCACAAGCTGGCGGTAAAGACCCGGAAAAAATAGGTGATGCATTACGTAATGCAAGTCTTTATGTCACAGATACGATAAAAGAATAAATAGACTGTATTCTATTTATTCTATGGATTTAACATTATAATTTTGTGCGCTGTGGAAGCTAAGTTATACTAGGCAGAGTGCTAGTGGACTTCTCATCGTACGATAAACATCGGTTCACTTATACGATTGTTAAAAAAAGATATAATATTAGTTGGAAACATGTTAGAATGATGAATAAGGCAAAACATGGAACGAGGTGTCACTATGAGCTCTATTGATAAAACGATGAAATTTAATTTTTCAGAGGAACCATTTGATCAGGATATTAAAGAGATTTTACTGACTGTTCATGGAGCGCTAAAGGAAAAAGGGTATAATCCGATTAACCAAATTGTAGGTTATTTATTATCTGGTGACCCTGCGTATATACCAAGGTATAATGATGCGCGAAATTTAATCCGTAAAGTTGAGCGTGATGAAGTGATAGAAGAGTTAGTAAAATTTTATTTAGAGCAACAGCAAGAGGGCTGAGTGAATGAAAATTATTGGATTAGATGTAGGGTCCAAAACAATAGGTGTCGCTATAAGCGATGCCTTTGGCTGGACAGCACAAGGATTAACAACAATTAAATGGAATGAGCAGGATATTCATTCTGCAGATGAAGAGTTGAAAGCTATCATCCATGAACATGAGATAGAAAAAGCTGTTGTTGGTTTACCGAAAAATATGAATGGAACGATTGGTGAACGTGGACAGGCATCGGAAGTATATGCAAAACATATCGAGGAGATCCATCAAATACCTACCGTGCTTTGGGATGAGCGCCTTACAACAATTGCTGCTGAGCGTGTGCTTTTAGAAGCGGATGTAAGTCGAAAAAAGCGGAAAAAAGTGATTGATAAAATGGCTGCTGTTATGATCCTGCAAGGTTATCTTGATCAAAAAATATAAGGAGTGAAGACATGGCACTAGAAGAAAAAGAACGGATTATTATCCCTGATGAAAATGGGGAAGAGCATCTATTTGAAGTATTGTTCACGTTTGATGTTGATCAAACAAATCAATCTTATATTGCCGTTGTACCGGTAGAACAAAAGGACGACGAAGAAGTAGAAGTATATGCTTTTCGCTATGAAGAAAAGGGTAGTGATGAAAATGACTTGTCACTATTCCCAATTGAGTCAGAAGAAGAGTGGGAAATGGTTGAAGAAATGCTAAATACGTTAGCAGATGAAGAGGATGACCATTCATAAATTTATGACTTTAATACAAAATAAGGCTGATGTCACAATTTGACATCAGCCTTTCGAATTCATACTGCAAATTGATAAATGGATCCGATGTTAGTTCACTGTGCTTAAGATTATGCATTGAGAACTTCGAATTGGAGCATGAGAAGGCTTTCATCATCAAAGGGAACATGAATCGGTATGTGGGGCAGATAGCAACAATCTATGCAAAAGCAGCTTAAAAAATTTAGCGAATCATGGCATGTTTATCTTTTTTTTAGTATAATATACCGGATGGGAAAGGGGGATACTGAATGTTTAGGAAGAAGGATAAAGGTAATTATAAGGATAAGCTTATAGCTCGAAGCGAAGAAGCTAGAACAGTGCGGAAAATCGTTGCTATTATTATTATTTCTCTTGTCCTGATACTTCTGGTAGGAGGTATCTCAGGGTATATGTATGTTAAATCAGCATTAAACCCAGTTGATCCAGATAGCAAAAAAGAAGTGAATGTTACAATTCCAATGGGTTCATCAACATCGGGTATTGCATCGATACTTGATGAAAAAGGAATAATCAAAGATGCACGTGTTTTCCGATTTTACATAAAATTTCAAAATGAGTCAGATTTCCAAGCTGGTGACTACAAGTTTTCACCATCGATGACATTGGATGAGATTATTGATTCCTTAAAAAAAGGAAAAGTTATGGAAGAAGCGATTTATAAGGTCACCATACCAGAGGGGAAAACAATTGATCAAATTGCCCAAATCTATGCAAAAAAACTGCCAATTACAAAGGAAGAATTTCTCTCAAAGGTAAATGACCAAGATTATGTTTCGAAATTGATCGATAAATACCCAGAAGTTTTATCAGAGGAAATTCTGAATCCAAACATTAGGACACCATTAGAAGGGTATTTATTCGCAGCAACCTATAAATTTTATCAAGAGGAACCGAGTGTTACAACAATCATAGAAAAAATGCTTAAGAAGACTGTGGCTGTTGTTTCCCCTTATTTAGATGACATTTCAACTCGGGACTTTACAGTTCACGAGACGATCACAATGGCTTCCTTGGTTGAAAACGAGGCACGGACTAAAGATCAACGTAAAAAGATTGCTGGGGTTTTCTATAACCGTTTAAATAAAGGGATGCCTCTTCAGACTGATCCAACTGTTTTATATGCATTAGGAAAACATAAGGATAAGGTTTTACTTAAGGATTTAGAAATTGAGTCCCCATACAATACGTATCAAATTGACACATTACCCATTGGACCTATTTCTAATTTTGCCGAAAGTTCATTGAAAGCAACACTTGAACCGGAGGAATCGGACTATAAATATTTTCTGCATGATAGTGAAGGAAACATTCACTATGCAAAAACCCATGATGAACATTTAAAATTAAAGGAGCAATATATTAAGTAATTGCAAGGAATTTGAAAAGAGGCTGAAAATCATGGAAGATAACTTGACAGGCTATTTAACCCAAATGTTGCCTGAACAAGAAAACTGGGTGCTAAAATTAGAGAAGCAAGCAAAAGAAGATCATGTGCCGATCATGGATCCAGTTGGAATTAATTTTTTGATGCAGGTAATTAAAGTAAGGAAGCCAAATTTGATTCTGGAAATCGGTACGGCAATTGGGTATTCTGCCTTACGAATGATTCAGGCGAACCCCGAAGCAGCTGTTGTAACAATCGAACGGGATGAACAGCGTTATAAACAAGCATTGTACAATATTGAAAAACAACAAAAACAAGATAAAATTGATGTTATTTTTGGAGATGCGCTAGAAAAAGCTGAGGATATAATTGCCAAAGGTCCTTTTGATTTGTTGTTTATTGATGCGGCTAAGGGACAATATCAACGCTTTTTTGAATTGTATAGCCAGGCAATTCCCAAAGGTGGCTTAATTATTACAGATAATGTATTATTTAAAGGGTATGTTGTCGACCCGGGCAACGCACATCCAAGGTATGCAAAACTTGGAAAGAAAATTCGTAAGTATAATGATTGGCTTATGCAAAACCCCGAATATTCTACATCGATTGTTCCAATTGGTGATGGAGTTGCGATAAGCATTAAAGAATAAGAAAGGAGCACTTTAGTTCATGCGCGAAAAGCCAGTTGTTATTGGTGTTGCAGGAGGAAGTGGGAGTGGAAAGACTACTGTAACCCGATCCATTTGTCAACGTTTTTCTGATAAAACAATTCTTGTTATTGAACAGGACTATTACTATAAAGATCAAAGTCATTTACCATTCGAGGAGCGGCTGAATACAAATTATGATCATCCGTTGGCATTTGATAATGACTTACTAATTCAACATATACATGATTTAATGAACCATAAATCAATAGAAAAACCCGTCTATGATTACAAAATTCATACACGGTCAAATGAGGTTATTCCTGTTGAACCAAAAGAGGTTATTATTTTGGAAGGTATTTTAATCTTAGAGGATCCTCGATTAGTCGACTTAATGGATATTAAAGTGTTTGTTGATACAGATGCAGATGTCAGGATTATGCGACGGCTTTTAAGAGACATTAAAGAACGAGGAAGAACTCTTGATTCGGTTATTGATCAGTATATTAACAATGTTAGGCCAATGCATTTACAATTTGTAGAACCAACGAAACGCTATGCGGATATTATCATCCCTGAAGGCGGTCAAAATTACGTAGCAATCGACATTATGGCAACAAAAATTGAAACGATATTGTCAAAAAATCGCGATAAGCAAATTAAGGAAAAGTATTGAAAATTTAAATTGAATCTGCCATAGTATTTATTAGTACATTATTTTATAATAGTAATTCATAACATTGAATAAACAATCTTATAACCTCCAAACTGTCTGTTCGAATGGCAGACAAGTGAACATCGCTAATAAATAAACTGATACATTTTGTTTATTCCATAAGGTTGTACAAGCGTATTGCTCATTTATTTCCATGGTAGAAAGAAAAGGAGTGTTTTTAAATGGCTATAGAGAAAAGTTATTATATGACACAAGAGGGGAAAGAAAAGTTAGAAGAAGAACTGCATTATTTAAAAACGGAAAGACGACAAGAAGTTGTAGAACGAATAAAAGTTGCCCGTGGATTTGGTGACTTATCCGAGAATTCGGAATATGATGCAGCAAAAGATGAACAAGCATTTGTTGAATCACGTATTACACAAGTCGAAAAAATGATTCGTAATGCAGTTATTATTGAAAATGATAATGACAATCCGGATATTGTATCAATGGGAAAATCGGTTACGTTTATAGAATTACCAGATGGAGAAGAGGAAACATACAAAATTGTCGGCAGTGCCGAAGCGGATCCTTTTGAGGGTAAAATTTCCAATGATTCACCAATGGCTAAAAGCCTGTTAGGCCATGAAATTGGCACAGAGGTGAGTGTGACAACCCCAGGGGGAGACATTCAAGTTAAAATTACGAAAGTAGAATAAATAGTTGCTGACAAAAGCGGAACATTACCGCTTTTGTTTTTTTACAAAGGCTGATTTCTAAAAGATTGGGACTACGATTACTCGCCCCATCGAAAACATTTGTTTGTTGTTTACACAATAGAAATAAACTGCGAAGTAACTGCTGGGCTCTTTTCTATAAGTACGCGCATCTCCCGCCGGCCTTTACAATTTATAGATGAGTTACTTTACATATATGTTTCTCGAAATATTGCATTATCTATATTTCCATTGTGTTACTAAATAATCGATTCATCAGTCATTGCTTTTATCCGACCTTTGACCTAATGGTTATGCGAATTCACTTACGATATTTTTGCTAATATATACTCATGCAAGTTATGATATTATAATAGGTAAGGGAAGGGTGTTTTTGAGTGAACGATTACAATAACTATTCACGAGTCAACAAGTTTGAAAAACGACGAAAAAATACGAAGCAATTATCTATTTTACTTGTCGTTGGCGGTATTCTGATTGTTATTCTAATAGGTATATTGTTATTTGGTGGCGGTGATGATGACCAGAGCCAGCCAGCAGATCAAGACAATAATCAACATGAGGAGAATGCGACCGAATCTGGTGATGATACAAAATCAGATGGTTCACAAGACACTGATGATGAACTGACGATGGATGAAGAGAATCCTTCTAATGAGCAAGAAAATGATACAGAAAGTAATACAAACGTTGAAATGGAACAAATTGAAACTCCGGATGATGCAAATGTGACCGAAGCGTATACAGGAAACTGGCAACCAATAGGAACGGAACAGCAAGGCTCACATACAACAAATTATGATGAAGGCTCACAGGATCGTATCGAAATGGAGCAGGCAATTCGTTTAGCTACAGGGCTTGAAGAAGGAAATATGACAACATGGTGGTTAGAACGTGATAGGGATCAAGGTGTAATCGCTACTGTTTCTGATCAGGATGAAACCCAAACATACCGAACCTATTTAACATGGGTGGAAAGTGAAGGATGGCAACCAACAAAAGTTGAAGTGTTAAAAGAAAATGATCAAAAATATCGTTTTGAATGATGACTAAGAAAATATTCAAAAAAAGGAAAAGAGGGCATTCTTGTGACGATAGGAATTATTGGTGCAATGGACGAAGAAGTCGCAATTTTATTAGAAAATATGACAGATCAACAGCAAACTACTGTTGCGAATTGCTTGTTTGTTCATGGTAAATTACATGGTAAAGATGTTGTATTATTGAAATCTGGAATTGGTAAAGTAAACGCAGCTATGGCTACTACTATAATGCATGAACGCTTTTCACCATCATATGTTATTAATACAGGATCAGCTGGTGGATTTGATACTGATTTGGAGGTCGGTGATGTTGTTATTTCAACCCAGGTCGTTCATCATGATGTAGATGTAACTGCTTTTGACTACGCATATGGACAAGTTCCAAATATGCCAGCAATGTTTGATGCTGATGCAACACTAGTGACTTTAGCAACAAAGGCACTTAAGGGATTGGATATCCCATCAAAAGAGGGAATTATTGCAACAGGAGATTCATTTATGGATGATCCTACTCGAGTAGCGTTTGTAAATGAAAAATTCCCTACGATGATTGCTGCTGAAATGGAAGCAGCTGCTGTTGCACAAGTATGCTACCAATATGCGAAACCATTTGTTGTTATCCGTGCACTTTCAGATATCGCTGGAAAGGAATCTTCCATTTCATTTGATGCCTTTTTGGAAAGGGCAGCATTGAATGCATCAAAATTAATTATGACAATGATTGAGGAGCTTTCATAAAGAATCCATCATTTACCTCCCAGATTCTCTATTATTCTATGATATGATGCTTAATAGGGAAAGGGGAATAACTCAGTGGAACCAAAGACAAAAGAACTTGAGTTAAAACTTAAAGATTACCATCGTTTTATAATAACGTTATTAATAATTAGTATTTACCTATATATGGGTGCTGTAATGGATACGTACATTAACCCCAAAGCAGATGGTGGATTATTGACAGGATTTTCATTTGGAATGGTTGTAGTAGCAGCAGGTTTTATTATGAAATTCCGCAAAATAAAAGCAATGTTAGAGGATAAGTAGCGCGTATGATTGATTAGATCATCGCGCTATTTTTGTTTCTAATTTCCTCTGCGTTCACTACGAAAATACTCGTGGAACACTTTCATTAACGCTCTTTTTTCAATTCGTGATACATAACTTCGTGATATATTTAGCTTTTTGGCGATTTCACGTTGGGTCATTTCTTTAGAATCATTTAAACCGTAACGATAAACAATAACTTCTTTTTCTCGGCTGTTAAGTATAGACAAATAATCTTTCATTTTGTCAATTTCCATGTTTAATTGAATATATTCGATAACATCAGCATTTTCTGCTTCTAGAATATCAATTAAACTTATTTCATTGCCTTCTTTATCCTGGCCAATTGGATCATGTAATGACACATCTTTTTTTACTTTTTTTAGTGCGCGTAAATGCATAAGAATTTCATTTTCAATACATCTTGCGGCATAGGTGGCAAGTTTCGTTCCTTTTTTAGCAGAAAAACTCTCAATTCCTTTGATTAGACCAATTGTCCCGATGGAAATAAGATCCTCCATGTCTTCACCGGTATTGTCAAACTTTTTGACGATGTGAGCGACCAGCCGTAAATTGTGTTCAATTAATTTGTTTCGCGCGTTTTCATCTCCGTCTTGCATTTGCCTAATGTATTTCGCTTCTTCGTCTGGGGGGAGTGGCTGTGGAAAGGCGTGATTTTTCACATAGGATACAAAAAAGAGCGCTTCTTTTACAAGTAATCCGAGCACACTTAAAATTCCTGACAAACACATGCACCTCCTAAATATTGGCTGGGTATTTGCCTATATAACATCCATATGAGGATAATGATTATATTGTGTCTGTCCTTATTTAAAAACTAAAATAAAAAGTGACTTTCAGTTGAGAAAGTCACTTTTGTGTTTGTTCATTGTATTTTTGTAATGCCTCTTCATAAGCGTCATTTCGGTTATGTGTAACTGGTTTTACGCCACTGCGATGTGCTGCCCTTGATATCATATGTCCAGAGACCGGTGCCGTTATTAGTGTAAAAACAATAGCTAAAAGCAATTTCCCACTTACAAGCGAGTGTTCTACATATAGAAATAGAAATGCGCCAATTAAAATACCAGATATTCCAAGCGTTGATGCCTTTGTCGCTGCGTGGAGCCGGGTGTACACATCGGGGAATCGAATCACCCCAATGGATCCGGAAAGCATGAAAAATGAGCCAGCTAATATAAGAAAAACAACGAGAATATTTAAGATGATGCTAATCCACGTCTCGATCAATTATAACACCCTTTTCTAAATATTTAGCGATAGCTAGTGTTCCAATGAAAAGTAGGATCCCAATTAACAAGACAACATCGTTTAATTTAGTTGTCACAAGGATAACCGAAATTAATGCTGCAAGTCCCATTAAATTAATTCCAATTCCGTCTAATGCAACAGCCCGGTCAGCATTCGATGGGCCAATTATCACCCGAATTAAAAGCAATAGAAGGGACACAGAAATAGCGACAATACAAATAATGGTTGACACATGAATAAGTTCCTTTGTGAAGTCCAAAAAGTCGTTCATCGTGTCACCTCCATAATTGCTTTTTCAAATGTATTTTTAATAGAACTAATGGAATCATCAATCGTATCGATATCCATCGCATGAATATAAATATGTGAATGATCGTATGAAACGGCAACCGATAAAGTTCCCGGTGTTAATGTAATTAAATTTGCTAGTAACGTTATTCCCCAGTTACTTTTTAGATCAACTGGTAGTGCAAAAATCCCCGGTTCAAATTCAGGTTTGCGTTTATAAACCAATTTCACAATATCAATGTTTGACGAGATCAATTCTTTGATAAACAAAAGAATCAGCTTCACTATTTTATAGACCTGTTTTACATAGAAAGTGTCGGGAACAAAACGATTTAGCAATAACAACAAGAGAAGTCCCAGTAAATACCCTGCAGTGAAACTGGTTACCGTGTATGACTCACTTAAGAACATCCACATGATTGCAATAATAAAATTAATAACTATTTGAAAGGCCATCATCCATTACTCCTTTAAAACAGATTCCATATAAACTTCTGGATCAAGTAAATATGTTGAGATCGATTCTATTGATGGGTAAATAAATTCTGCACCTAAGCCTAGAATAACAGAAAATGCTAACAAAAATACAATTGGGCCAATCAAGCCTTTGGTAGATTTCTTTTCCGTAATAAGTGACTCATCCTTTTCGCCCCAAAACCCATTAATAAAGATTTTCATAATGGAGTAAAGGATCAACAAACTGGAAAGTAAGGCGAGAATAACAATTGCGACTTCATTGGCGGATAATGCACCTTTGAGTAACAATAATTTTCCGATAAACCCGCTGAATGGTGGTATTCCTGCAAGGACAAAGGCAGAAACAAATAATAACCAGCCAAGCAATGGATAGTAGTGAATTAATCCGCTAAACTTGCGCAGATCAGAAGTTCCAGCTACATAGGCTACGGCTCCAACAAGCAAGAATAATGCACATTTTATTATCATGTCATGAACCAAATAATAAATCGATCCACTAATCGCATCCTGATTGAATACACCAATTCCCATCATAATAAAACCGATAGCAGGGATAATGTTATATGCAATAATTAATTTAATATTGGAAGTGGACAATGCCCCAACAATTCCGAAAATCATTGATAGACCAGCGATCCAAATAAATGCATGGTGTGTCAAATCTAATTTGTATATGAAAATCAGGGAAAACACACGTAAGATTGAATAGATTCCAACTTTGGTCAAGAGTGCACCAAACAATGCAGAAATGACCGGATTTGGTACAACATATGATTTAGGCATCCAATAATATAATGGGAACAACGCTGCCTTTGTTGCAAAAACAAAAAAGAGTAACACAGCGATTGTAGTCAAAATACCTTTTTGATCAACATCCTGAACCCGTTCGGCAATTTGCGCCATGTTTACTGTACCAACTACGGAATAGAGGAAAGCAATAGCTGTAACAAATAATACCGAAGAAAAAAGATTAATTAACACATATTTAATTGATTCACGTAATTGAACTTTTCCTCCCCCAAGAACGATCAGGGCGTAGGAGGCCATTAATAACACTTCAAAGAATACATACAGGTTGAATAAATCGCCCGTGATAAAGGCCCCGGAAACACCGGCAATTAACAGGAAGAAAAATGCATAAAAGTAATGGGTTTCCTGTTTTACATCCATGGAATACGGCGCATAGAATGCACAAGCAGTTGCAATGATGTTCGTTGTTAGAACAAGTGTTACTGCTAGCGGATCAGCAACAAGGATGATTCCATATGGTGCTTCCCAACCACCAGTTTCCAATACAAGTGCACCATTATTGAAAACGATCCATGCAATGTATGATGCAACCCCTAGGTTTATCATGATGAAGATTCTACTTAACCAACGGGAAATGCCTACTCTATTGTGAAAAAAGGCCAGGATTATCCCGGATATTAATGGGATGATAATTGGCAATACTGCTAAATTACTCATTTTCGTCACCCCTTAATTGTGCCATGTCATCTGTATTGTTTTCATTAGCAGCCCTGTAAGCTAAAACTAATAATAGGCTCGTAACGCCAAAACTGATAACGATTGATGTTAAAATCAATGCCTGTGGCAGTGGATCAGCATAGTCTGATTTGCCTTCTGTTAGAATTGGTGGTTGTCCACGTTTCAGTTGTCCCATTGTTAAAATAAACAAATGTGCCCCGTGGGATAGCAGTCCGGTTCCAATAATGATCCGCAATAACTGCTTTTGCAGCAAATTATAAATAGCTGCAGCAAACAGGATACCTGCCAAAATGAGAATAATAATCTCCATTTATTTCGCCCCCTTCTTAAGCTTAATGAGGCTATAGATTGCGAGTGCTGCAATACCTAACACGGTTATCTCAAATAATGTATCGAAACCACGCATATCGACAAGGATGACGTTTACGATGTTGTGACCGCCTCCTAGTTTTAAGGATGTTTCGATAAAGTAATTTGAGATGGACTCAAACCATTTACTGCTGTGTGCTGAAATTCCGATTAATGTCATTAAGGCGCCAAAGCCAACTGAAATAACAATATTAACGATTTTGGTTCTGCTTGTTTCGTTTCTTTTTCGCAGTTGTGGCATGTGTCTGAAACAGAGCAAGAACAATACAACAGTTACGGTTTCGATTACCAATTGTGTTAAGGCTAGATCAGGTGCACGATAAAGTACAAAGAGAATTGCCACACCGTAACCAACAACACCTAATATTAAAATAGCTGATACATTGTTTTTGGCCAAAATAGTAGCAAGTGCCGCAACAATCATGATGGCGACAACAGATACCTCAATAGCTGTTACATCCGCCAAATTATCGAATTGAAGGTTGAATCCATCCGTTACAAGCATAACAATAAAGGTTGCAACAAGTGTTACACCTAAGATGATTGCTACGTATAACCGTAATGATCCCGTCATATAAGATTGTGTTACTTTTTGTGATACGACATCCAATTTATTTAGAATGTAATCATACAGTTTGTTCAGACTTAATTTACCAGGCAGCACACGATAAGCACCTGCCCATTTTTTACGTGTTAAAACTAACAATAGTCCTACACCAACAACTATTAATGTCATTTTAAACGGTGTATTAAATCCATGCCAGAAACCAATATCTTGATTAATTTCAGCACCCTTTATTGCCTCCGCAGCATGAGCTAGAAATGTTCCGTTTACAAAATTAGGGAACAGTCCGATTAACACAACACCTAAAACTAGAATAAATGGGGACAGCAACATGCCGATTGGTGCTTCATGCGGTTTCTTTGGCAATAAATCAAGATGTTTTTTACCAGCAAAAGTCCCAAATAATAAGTAAATCGAATAGACGAACGTGAAGATACTTCCGAATACAGCAAGGTACGGAATTACTTGAGCCAGAACTCTCGCAAATGTCGTAGCGCCTTCTAAATCAAGGCTTGACTCGAAAAATAATTCCTTACTATAGAACCCATTTAAAAATGGTAACGGGATTCCTGCCATTGAGAATGTTCCAAACAAGGCTAATGTAGCAGTGATTGGCATAAACGTTACTAATCCACCAAGTTTACGGATATCACGTGTTCCTGTTTCATGGTCAACAATACCTGCAACCATGAAGAGACTTCCTTTAAATGTTGCATGGTTTAAAATATGAAATACAGCTGCAAATACTGCTATTTTCGTGCCAAATCCAAGCATTGCCATAATCATACCTAATTGACTAATGGTAGAAAATGCTAAGATTGCCTTTAAATCCGTTTGTCTTACCGCCATGTAAGATCCCCAGCATAATGTGACAATCCCTGCAAGGCTGACAATAATAAAGAACCATTCATAACTGGAGAAAATAGGTGAAAACCGAGCAACTAAAAATAGTCCTGCTTTAACCATTGTTGCGGAATGCAGGTAAGCACTAACAGGTGTAGGTGCTTCCATTGCATCCGGTAGCCAAATATGAAATGGAAATTGTGCTGATTTGGTAAATGCACCGAGCAGAATGAACCCAAGAATTAATGGTAAATAGGTACTGTTTAAAATAACATCTTTTTGTTCGATCATCGATTGGATACTAGTCGTACCAGTAACGACAGATAGTAAGACAAATCCACCGAACATACTCAAACCACCAAAAATAGTAATAAGCATTGATTTTAATGCCCCATAGCGGGAGCGCTCATTAAAATGCCAATAACCAATTAATAAAAAGGAAGAGATAGATGTTAGCTCCCAAAATGTATATAACACAAATACATTATCGGATAATACGACACCGAGCATCGCTGCCATAAACATAAGGAGATAAACATAAAAGTGACCAAGCCGCTCTGTTTTATCCAAATAATATATGGAATATAAAACAACAAGGGCGCCGATACCACTAATTAACAAAACGAATAACAAACTTAATCCGTCTAAATAAAAGTTCAAGTTGATTCCGAGTGATGGTATCCACTTATATGTTTTTGCTATTGGCGAAAAGTCACTGCCAATAAATTGAATAAAGTAAAGAAAAATGATAAATGGGATGAAAAACACAAAAATACCAGTATGTATTTTTTCTTTCATTTTACTAAGTAATGGAACAAAGCATGCAAGTATAAGTGGTATTATTACAGTGAAAATCATCTATTGGGATTCCTCCTTTGTTTTAAAACTAAGAAAGTATAAAATTTGGTTCTAATTTGCTTTCGGCAGGATGCTAGCTCCAACGGCCAGCGAGACTCCCTCGCCTCCTTACGATAAGTCAACATCGGTTTGCTTCCGGTTTTGTTCTTAAAACGTTCAGCCTACTTTTAAATCAATAGGATCAATGAACATACGTCTGAGGCTTTGTCAGGTAACCTGATGGGGGATGTTAGTGGTTTAATCCATTCTAACGTATTTTCATTCCATTATGTATCAAGTATACGCTGTAATTTTGTAATAAAGCTTTTTAAACATATTAAAATGTTATTAAATCCTGCTATTTATACATATGTTCAAATGATAGCTTATCATATTATAGGGTCCTGCAAAATAAAAAACCCCTATCATTCATAAAAATGACAAGAGTTAACAAAAAGCATTCTTTTTACTTATAGGTATTTGTGTTTCTAGCGGGTTGAAGTATTAAGCAGGTTTTTCGAATTGATTCTATGTGTTAATGACCTTCTGTTTATTTCCTGTTCAATAAGGTAAAGAAAATCAGGGCTTAGATTTAATTCATTTGCTTTTCGATATGATTCTAACAACAATTCATCTGACAAATGCTCCATCAGTATAGCCCCTCCCGGATAATTAGTAGTACTTCCATTTGAAGTTATTAATAACTTACCATGAATAATAGTACTGAACAAGATGATAGTTATCTACAGTCTCTTGTAGATAACTTGTGTATAAAAACAAAAAATCACCCTGGAAATACTATTGTATAAATGTGGATAATGTGATTAAAGTTATCCACAAGTCGGATTATGAAGGAATTTGTCGAACGGTTTTTAGTAGAAAATGTGCTCACGCAAGCATATTTTTTTGTAAATAGACATAAACATACAAAGTTTATCCGCTCATCCCGTTCCGAATGGCAGTAGATCATCATAGTTTTGCCAGGATATGACAAATTAAACACCCCCGATAGAAATTTCGCTTTAATATTGTAGAAAGTTGTTATAGGATTGAGGTATAATGTTAACTTGTGATAATAGATGGTATTGTTTTGCCCAATAAAATAGGACTAGGTTAGGGAAGATAATAATGAGGTGTGACAGTTGTTAAAGAAGTTTTTGCCGAATGAGCATGTTAAAAGTATTTTTGATATTCACCCTGCCGCATTGAAGCAAAGGGGTATTCGTGGAATTATAACCGACTTGGATAATACACTCGTTGCATGGGATGTTAAAGATGCAACACCGGAAATTGTTCAATGGTTTAAATTAATGAAAGAACATAATATTAATGTAACGATTATTTCTAATAATAAAGAAGAACGTGTTAAAATTTTTTCTGAACCTCTAGGTACACCATTTGTTTTTAGTGCGAGAAAACCACTAGGACATGCGTTTAAATCTGCCGCGAAACAAATGAATTTGAAAAAGGAAGAAATTGTAGTTGTCGGTGATCAATTGCTGACAGATGTTCTCGGTGGAAATTTCGCTGGGTTTTATACAATATTAGTTGTTCCGATTGTACAAACAGATGGAAAAATGACTAAAATCAATCGAAAAATAGAACGACGAATTTTAAGCTATATGAGGAAAAAAGGAAAAATTACCTGGGAGGAATAATGGTGGAAAAAAGACTTTGTCAAGGCTGTGGTGCCCCAATTCAGACAGCTAAACCGAGAGAAATTGGCTATACACCAGAATCAGCACTTCAAAAGGATACTATTTTATGTCAACGTTGCTTTCGTTTAAAACATTATAATGAGATACAGTCCGTTTCGATTCGTGATGATGACTTTTTACAGATGGTTAGTCAAATCGGAAAAACAAGTGGATTAGTCGTTCACATCGTTGATATATTTGATGTTAGTGGAAGTTTAATTAAAAGTTTGCCACGGATAACCGGGAATAATCCGATCATTTTGGTAGGAAATAAAATGGATTTATTACCAAAATCAACGAATAAACGGAAGTTAACCGATTGGCTTCGATCATCAGCTAAAGAAATGGGAATACGTGTAGAGGATGTATTTTTGATTTCATCAGCCAAGGGGTATGGAATGGATGCATTAACCGAAGCTATTGAGTATTTTCGTGCTCATAAGGATGTATACATTGTCGGAACAACAAACGTAGGCAAATCAACGTTTATTAATCGACTAATTAAGCATTCAACAGGGGTAAACGATGTAATTACAACATCTTATTTTCCTGGAACAACACTTGGATTTATCGAAATCCCATTAGATGAATCGACTGCATTAATTGATACACCAGGAATTGTGAATAAACAGCAAATAGCCCATTACGTTTCTGAGCAGGATTTAAAGCTTATTACACCGAATAAGGAAATAAAACCGAGAATTTATCAACTGAATAGTGGTCAAACATTATTCTTTGGTGGACTTGCTCGTTTGGATTTTCTAAAAGGAGATAAACAATCATTCGTTTGTTACTTCTCTAATCAGCTACCGATTCATCGAACAAAGCTTGATAATGCAGATTCATTATATGAAGAGCATAAAGGGGAGCTATTAGCACCTCCTGATGAACAAACTTTGGAGAAGTTACCAGAATTCACAAGCACAACGTATCGGTTAAATGACGGGAAAACAGATATCGTTTTTCCTGGCCTAGGCTGGGTGAGTGTCCCTGGTTATCAAACCACAGTTACTGCACATAGCCCAAAAGATGTAGCCGTGTCTATCCGGAAATCATTGATCTAAAGGAGGTTGGTTGCTGAATGAATTATCAATTTGCTCTGATTGGTTATCCGATTAAACATTCGCTTTCACCATGGATTCATGAACAATTTTTACAGAAAGCTGGGTTAAACGGAAACTACGTAATAAAAGAAATGAACCCGAATGAATCGTTTGATAAAAAAATGAAGGAACTAAAGGATAGTCAGATTGATGGTTTTAATGTAACCGTCCCATATAAGCAAAAAATAATTACTTATTTAGATGAACTAGATGCTGAAGCTGAACGAATTGGTGCAGTGAATACGGTGGTAAATCGGGAGGGTAAATGGGTTGGTTATAATACAGATGGTAAAGGATATACCAGATCACTAAAGGAACACTATCCTGCTATTTTTTCGGACAAGCATAAAAAAATAGTAATTGTTGGTGCAGGTGGTGCGGCCAGAGGGATTTATGATGCACTTGTTACGGAGGGGTTCCTTTTCATAGATATTGCCAATCGAACAATGAAAAGCGCAGAAGCTATTGCCGATTTACAACAAAGTGATACCAAAACGACTATTTTATCTTTAGATGATTTACAGCAAAGATTAAATATGTATGATGTGATCGTTCAAACGACATCTGTTGGTATGAAACCGAATCAAGACCAAACGATTTTAACAATAAAGTCACCCATGGACAGTACTAGTTTGGCAAGTGATATCATTTATCAACCAATTGAAACAAAATTTCTACAACAAGCAAATAACGCTGGAGCAATGATCCATTATGGTCATACAATGCTTTTGTATCAAGCACAATATGCTTTTGAGATATGGACAAATAAACATGTTCCAATCGGTGATATGGAAAATCAACTACAACAAATTTTGGAAGGAAGATAATATGTTAACAGGTAAGCAAAAAAGATATTTACGTTCACAAGCTAATCAATTAAAACCGATATTTCAAGTTGGAAAAATCGGCGTGAATGAGAATATGATTGAACAAATAAAAGAGGCATTAGAAAAGAGAGAATTACTAAAAGTAAGCATTTTGCAAAATTGTTTGGAAGAAAAGGATGATGTTGCTGCACAATTAGCAGAAGGAACAGAGGCAGAAGTCGTACAAATAATTGGCAATAATATTGTCTTATATAAAGAGTCGGAAGAAAATAAACATATCGAGTTACCATAAAGGAGCCATTATGAGACGTGTTGGTATTCTAGGAGGGACATTTGACCCACCGCATTTAGGCCATTTACTGATTGCTGAAGAAGTAAAAAATAAGCTTGAATTGGAGGAAATTTGGTTTATTCCTTCATATGAACCACCACATAAACAAAAGGCTAGAACACGTGCAGCAGATCGTGTTGCCATGGTTAACAGAGCAATTGCGAACAATAAAGATTTTCAGGTGAATACAATTGAAATTGATCGTTTAGGAAAATCGTATACGTTTGATACAATGAATCTATTGAATGATACATATCCTGATATAACGTTTTATTTTATTATTGGGGCTGATATGGTCGAATATTTGCCTAAATGGGATCGAATTGATGAATTAATGGATATTGTTAAATTTGTTGGTGTAAAACGAAAAGGATATCAGTTACATACGAATTATTCAATTATTGAATTGGATATTCCGATGATCGATGTGTCATCAACCTTAATTAGAGATCGTCTAAAATCGAACCAATCAGTCAAGTATTTACTACCAGAAAAGGTGGAAACTTTTATTAAGGAGAAACAGTTATATGGAAATAAATGATGCTATTGCAGCCGTTAAACCTCATCTTACTGAAAAACGGTTTGATCATACTTTACGGGTTGCCAAAACAGCTGTTGAATTAGCGAGGAGATTTAATGTACCCGAAGAGAAGGCGGAATTAGCGGGAATTTTACATGATTATGCAAAATTCCGTTCCTTAGATGAAATGAGACGGATCATTTTATCTAGCTCACTGCCAAATGATTTATTACAATATCATCATGAATTGTGGCACGCACCAGTCGGGGCAATTTTGGTAAATCAAGAGCATGGTATTAACGATCAGGAGGTTCTTGGAGCCATCCATAATCATACTACTGGGAAAGCACACATGAACAATCTTGAAATGGTTGTCTTATTGGCTGACTATATTGAACCTGGCAGATCCTTCCCGGGCTTAGATGAAGTTAGAGGGATGGCAGAACAGGATTTAACCCATGCATGTTGGCTAACACTGAAAAATACGATCGCATTTTTAATGCAGAAACAATCACGTATATATCCAGATACTTTTCATGCATATAATGATTTAACAAAGCAATTAAATGGAGGTAACTAATTTGAAGGAAACGAAAGAAATTCTAGAAAACGTAGCAGAAGCATGTGATGATAAACGTGCCGAAGATATTATTGCATTGGATATGAAAAATGTTTCATTAGTTGCGGACTATTTCTTAATCTGTCATGGAAGTAATGAGCGACAAGTACAGGCAATTGCCAGATCCATTAAAGATACGGTTGAAGAAGAAGGTATAAATGTCAAACGTTTGGAAGGATTTGAACAAGCGCGTTGGATATTAGTCGATACTGGCGATATTGTCTGTCATATTTTCCATAAAGATGAGCGGTCTTATTATAATTTAGAACGTTTATGGGGCGATGCTTCCCAGGTTACATTAAACTTCGGGCAAGAAGGATAAAACATGGCATATCAACAAATGGCTTATTTATATGATCAACTGATGCTTGATGCGCCATACGATGAGTGGGTAGCTGTAACAAAAGAAATTTTCAAGCAATCGGATAAAAAAATTAAGATGGTTGCTGATTTAGGGTGTGGCACAGGCCAAATCACAACAAAGTTAGCCAAAACAGGGTTCGATATGATCGGGGTGGACTATTCAGAGGATATGCTCAGCTATGCCGAGCAGCGTGCTAGCAATGCGGGTCTTGCGGTTCAGTGGATTCATCAAGATTTACGGTCTTTAGAGGGAATCACCGGTATGGATGCAGTTGTAAGTTACTGTGATGTCATCAATTATATTACAACTGAAGAGGAGCTTGCGACCGTTTTCCATCATGTGGCGAATATGCTTCATGAAGGAGGAATGTTTATCTTTGACGTGCATTCTCTGTATCATGTTGAAAATCATCTTGTAGGCGAAACGTTCGCACTGGTGGATGATGCTATTTCTTATATATGGTTCTGTTCCCCAGGGGAAGCAACCGGTGATATGTATCATGACCTAACATTTTTTGTTGCTGACGATGATGATGACAGTTATGTTCGTTTTGATGAATATCATCACCAACGGACTTTTTCAATTGAGGTTTATCAGAAATTATTACAAGAAGCTGGCTTTAAAATTCAACATTTATTTGGTGATTTTTCTGTTAGACCGAAAAGCGTGACAGACAGTACAGAACGAATATTTTTTGTTGCAGAAAAAAGATCGGGAAAATAATATTTTTTCGATCTTTCTTTTTGTTGAAGGATTTTTGGAGTTTATGTCGAATAGTATAGATAATCTCTCGTATTTTGTTTTCTACAGTTTTTCACCTCTAATGAAAGGTGTGATTCTATGAACATCGAATTATTAAAGAAGAGTGCACTTTTTATTTTGCTAAGCATTGTTATTATTATTTTTTTGGTAATTAACAATGATGATGATGCTAAAGATCCTGCTTCTGACTTTACTCCTATTGAAACTTCCCAAAAAGATGAATCTAATAATAAGACAATAGAAAATCAAATGGTAATAGTTGACGTCAAAGGTGAAGTGATGAACCCGGGTGTATATGAAATAGACGGAAATACCCGGGTTAACGATGTAATCCAATTAGCGGGTGGTTTTTCTGAGCAGGCTGACCAGACAATGGTGAATTTAGCCCAGAAAGTACAGGACGAAATGGTAATTACGATCCCCAAAATGGGTGAAGTAAGTACAGGTTCAGAACCTGAGTCAGGATTAAGTTCTCCTACGAATGGTAATGACAAAGTTAAATTAAATTATGCAACAAAAGAAGAAATTGAAGGTTTAAATGGAATTGGCCCTTCAAAAGCTCAAGCAATTATCCAGTATCGAGAAGAAAATGGTTTTTTTCATGCAGTGGAAGACTTGCTTGAGGTTTCCGGAATTGGCGAAAAAACGCTAGAAAATCTTAAAGATGATATTCAAGTTCCATAGTGAATTGACGAATCCGAAACCATACATGTAAACTATAATTTTATAGTGCCTGTACAAAGCATTACCAAATGATAATAAAGGAGTATATTTTCATGGAGAGGATATCTTGGGATCAATATTTTATGGCGCAGAGCCATTTATTAGCGTTAAGAAGTACATGTACAAGACTAATGGTAGGTGCAACCATTGTTAGGGATAAACGCATTATTGCTGGTGGCTACAATGGTAGTGTTTCCGGCGGCGTTCATTGTATTGATGAAGGGTGTTATGTAATTGATGGACACTGTGTTCGTACCGTTCATGCTGAGGCGAATGCATTATTACAATGTGCTAAATTTGGTGTCCCAACAGATGGTGCTGAATTATATGTTACGCATTTCCCTTGCTTACAATGCTGCAAGCAAGTTATTCAGAGTGGTATTAAATCCGTTTACTACGCAGAAGATTATAAAAATCACCCATATGCAATTGATTTATTTAGAGAAGCTGGAGTTGAGACCAAGAAAGTAGAGTTAAATTATGTTGCAATTGATGAAAATGCTGCAAAAAAAACAGAACTGGTTAAATCATTATTAGAAAATCTTGAGGATACATCAACAAATGACCGACTTTCTTCACTTAAAAATGAAGCAAAGAAATTATTTAATCTTTATTGAAACAAGGTGATAAGTAACGTGAAAGGATATTGGCATTTTCCGGCTATTTCAGTCGCGGTGAGTATTTTGACAACAATTTTTCATACGTACTGGTTTGCTGGTGGATTAATGTTGTGGCTTTTGCTTTTGTATGTTTCTAATAGGTTAGGGAAAATACCGATCATCATTTCCCTAACGCTTTTCCTCTTTTTCTATGCATTTATTCCAACGATAACCCCGATTGAACAACCAACTCCTAACGATACTGCTTCCCAGTTATCAGGGAAAATTGTCGGACCGATAAATAACACAGTGAAAAAAATTGATTTCGTGCTTCGTGATCAATCTACTAAAACCAAATTCCTCGTTGTCTATTTTCCAGTTAAAGATGAAAATGTACTTTACAAAAATATAGCTATGTTGAAGGATGGTGCCTCCTGTCAGCTGAATGGCAAGGTAGAACGTCCGGATGGAAGTAGAAACCCCGGGCAGTTTGATTACCGAAATTATTTACTTTCCCAAGGAATTGCCTATCAAGTAACTCTAAATTCACTTGAAGATATTACTTGTTCTGGTTCATCTGCCATGGCCAATATTTATGAGATGCGTACTAAAGCAATTCGTCATATTCATGAACAGGTAAGTCCAGAAACAGCTTCCTGGTTAACTGCCTTAGTGCTTGGCGATGATTCAATGATTAGTGAAGACACGATTGAATTATTTCAGCGATGGGGATTATCACATCTCTTGGCAATTTCTGGATTGCATGTAGGGTTAATCGTAACGTTATTGTATTTTATGCTTATTAAACTGAATTTACTTACCAAAGAAAAAGCACAATGGGTTATGTTGTTCTTTTTGCCATTTTATGCAATTGTCGCTGGTGGTGAACCATCTGTTTGGCGTGCAAGTGTAATGGCAATGTTATTCATTGTGTTAGCAAAATTAAAACTGCGATACAGCGTAACAGATGGATTAAGTATAGTATTCCTCTTATTAATACTTGCGGATAAATATATAGTGTACAGTGTTGGTTTTCAACTATCTTTTTTAGTAACGTTTGGACTACTTTTGTCGAAACGATGGCTGGCTGAAACAAGTTCACCGATTTTTCTCGTTTTACAAATAAGTTTTGTCTCACAAATGATGATTTTACCACTTCAAGTTGCCTATTTTTATACGTTCCAACCTTTATCCATTTTACTCAATATTGCGGTTGTCCCTTATTTTTCAATTTTTGTGATACCACTGATGTTTCTATTATTAGTAATTTCACCAGTTTCTGGACCGTTGCTCGCCATTCTTGACCGTATATTTGTGTTGATGCATGGTATCTTCATTTCCATTATTCAGGCTATTGATCAAACCTTCTATTTTCCACTTGTAATTGGTTCAATAACCATTGCAGGTGCCCTGTTATATCACTGTTTGTTCTTTTTATTCATGAAAAAGATGCAGCAAAAGAAGTTGAGATACGCCTTTCAATACGGTTGCTTTTTAACCATTTTCATCATCGGAATAACACTAAAGCCGTATTTTTCTCAAACTGGATCAGTAACAATGCTTGATATTGGGCAAGGAGATGCATTTATAATTGAATTGCCTTATCGTCGTGGTGTTATTATGGTGGATGCAGGTGCAAAGGTGACTTTTGGTGACGAACAGTTATCGGATAAAAATTATCGACAAATTATTAGGCCTTATTTGTTATCACGAGGAATTAGTAAAATCGATGCTGTTTTTTTGACGCATGAAGATACTGATCATATTGGAAGTATTCCATTCCTAATAGAAGAAATGGATGTAGAGGAGGTCATCGTGAGTAATTATTTTCCGTTTAGTGAGAAACAGGCCTCTGAATGGACAAAATATGGGGTGGACATTAAGCGTATTGAAAAGGACCAATCAATTACGATCGCTAATCAGTCATTTTCTGTCCTCTCGCCAAATACCGAAAAGACCACTGCTAACGAAAATTCACTCGTATTTTATACAGAATTGGGAGGGTTGTCTTGGCTTTTTACCGGGGATATTGATAAAAGTACAGAACAAGAAATACTTGCGAGTTATCCAAATTTGACGGTTGATGTTCTGAAAGTAGCTCATCATGGGAGTGATACATCAACAGATCAAGCTTTACTTACCCAGTTCGCTCCAACATATGCACTTATTTCTGTAGGAAAAAACAATGCTTATGGCCATCCAGCAAATGAAGTCCTGGCTAGGCTGGAAGCAGAGGGGATTTATTTAATGCGAACTGATTCAGATGGTGCAGTTACATTCCGTTATCAAAGTAAACAAGGCACATTTTTTAAGTTCCTACCATAAGCTAATCTAGATGAAAAAAGAGACTGCCCATTCTGGAAGTCCCTCTGTTTAGATAAAGTTTTAAGTATAAATTGTCTTACGATCCTATAACACTGATGGCTGCACCAATCACAAAAATTAGGACAAAGAATACAAATGAGAAACCAAAGCCTTTTATAGAATCAACTACATCATTATTTTTTGACTGTACGTCATTTTCGAATTCGTTCACATCTATCCCTCCTATATCATATTTAGTATAAAATAAATCCACAAAAAAATCCACTTTCGCATGGAAAATTTCGCAAAAACATGCGTCTCCATTTTTAGAAAGAGTTAACAGCTATACTTTCACAAGGAATGGTCATTCTATTAGTGAAAGCAAATATCGTTTAAAGAACAGTTTCCTGGGGCTGTGATTTAAACGTTTATATAGATCCTTGAGGGGATTAAGAACAGTAATCCCCTCAACCCACTTTTAATAAAAAGTTTTTAGCTACTGTGTTTTGTGCTTGCTATTGTGATGGGTACGTTTTACGATGATATATATACATAATTTGGAGTGAAACGTATGGCATATATGGACGTTTTAAAACAGGTGAAAAACAAGCAAATTTCACCAATATATTTATTATATGGCTCGGATTCTTATTTCATACAAAATTTAAAGAAACAAATTACCAAAACTGTTTTACCGACAGACGATTATGAAAATTTGGTTTCCTATGACTTAGCAGAAACGCCAATTCAAGAAGTGATATCAGATGCCGAAACCTATCCCTTTTTTGGAGAAAAGAAATTAATCATTGCCAATAATCCAACATTTTTAAAAGCGAAACCGGACAAGCTACCCTTTGATCATGATATAAATGTATTACAGCACTACATTGAAAATCCCGTAGATTATTCCGTCGTTGTTTTTATTGCTACATACGAAAAAATTGATGAACGCAAAAAAATAAGCAAATTGTTCAAAAAACATGGTGCTGTTGCGAACTGCAGCCCGATCAAAGAGCAAGAAGTGTCAAAGTGGATTAAGAATCAAGCTGATAACCTAAACATTACTATTGCACCTGAGGCCTACGATATACTGGAAGGAGAAATTTCAACGAACCTTCATTTGCTGCAAAATGAACTGAACAAATTGGCCTTGTATGTAGGTGATGGTGGTATGGTAACGCGAGAGATAGCCGAAAGTTTGGTTTCCCATACTACAAACAGTTCTTCCTTAAGACTTGTCGATGCTGTAATTGGACGGGATATACATAAAGCAATTGCCATCTTCAAGGATCTTGAGAAAATGAAAGAAGAGCCAATCGCGCTGATCGCACTATTAGCCTTTCAGTTTCGTACCATTTTCCGGGTGAAGCTATTGAAACAAAAAGGGTATAGTCAGTTTCAAATGCAAAAGCAATTAGGTGTCCATCCATATGTTGTTAAAATAGCTTATAGTAGGGAGAGCAAATTTACCATTGATGCATTGCAAACCATAATGGATAAATTAACAGAAGCTGATACAGCAATGAAACAAGGGAAAATGGAAAAAGAACTTGCCTTTGAATTGTTATTATATGATTTGATCCAGACAAGGTAATAAAAAAACTGTTTTTCCTAATAAAAAAACGATCCTTTAAAGGGATCGTTTTTGGATTAAGCACTTAATTCATTTACTTTGTTTGCTAAGCGGGATTTTTGACGATTACCACTATTTTTATGAACGATCCCTTTTTGAACTGCTTTATCAATAACCTTTGTAGCAGAAATAAGAGCAGATTTTGCATTTTCAAGATCTTTTGCTTCAACTAATTTTTCAACACGTTTGATTTGGGAACGCATTTCAGATTTATCAGCCTGATTTTGTACACGGGCTTTATTGTTTACGTCAATACGTTTTTTTGCAGATTTAATATTAGCCATTGTTTCACCTCCTAATAACAACCGTTCGAAACAGTTGTGAACAAAAGTCATTTTACCAAACAGAAGCATTGTTTTCAATAGCTATGTGTTGTCTAATGTAATATTTTGTATGAATTCCTGTTGATTTGCGTAGTCTATGGTTAATGAAACTGTAGAAAAATATCAGGAAAGGGTGTATCAAAATGGAAGATAAGGAACAAAATTATCAAGTTCGGACAGATTTGGCTGTCGAGGCAAAGGATATGTACGTAGAAAAAAACGAAACCCAAAAGGATCAAATAAATGGCGTAACTATTAAAGAACGTGATGAAAATAACATTAATATCTCCTATGTAGAAATAGATGAAGAAGGAGAAAAGTTACTTAGTAAAAAGAAAGGTACTTATATTACCATTTATGCTGACGGAGTAAAAAAACAGGATACAGCGAAACAAGAGGCTGCTGCAAAAATTCTGGGCAGAGAACTGGAGCAGCTGTTAGCAAAAAACAACATTCCAGACGATGCTACCGGTTTAATTGTTGGATTAGGCAATTGGAACGTGACGCCTGATGCACTTGGTCCAATGACAATTGAAAAAGTCCTTGTAACAAGTCACTTATTTAAACTCCAGCAGGAAACGGTTGCCGATGGGTATCGTTCCGTAGCGGCTGTAACTCCGGGCGTAATGGGGGTAACCGGTATTGAGACGAGCGACATTATATTCGGTATTATCGAGAAATTCGAGCCGGATTTCGTTATAGCAGTTGATGCACTGGCTTCAAGGTCAATTGAGCGGGTCAATGAAACGATTCAACTCTCCGATTCAGGGATTCATCCAGGCTCTGGTGTAGGGAATAAACGAAAGGAATTAAGTAAAGAAACATTGGGAATTCCAGTAATTGCCATTGGTGTTCCGACCGTGGTCGATGCAGTTACAATTACGAGTGATACGATTGATTTTATGTTAAAACATTTTGGTAGGGAATGGAATGAAAAAGATAGACCATCCAAATCACTAGCACCTGCAAGCTTAACTTTTGGAGAGAAGAAATTCAATGAAGCTGATTTACCTGACGAGGAAAAACGACAAACATTTCTAGGGATAGTGGGGACTCTATCAGAAGACGAAAAAAAATCACTAATAAAAGAGGTTCTTACGCCAATCGGGCATAATTTAATGGTGACACCAAAAGAAGTGGATGGGTTTATGATTGACATGTCTCATGTTATTGCGAATGGTGTAAATGCTGCATTACATGAGAAGGTTGATGTAGATAATTTTGCTTCGTATTCAAGATAGTTTTTATCTCTAGTAGTGCGTGTTCAAAAAGTCGCCAAATTAGAAGCAAGGTCGACTAAGTTCGTCACGTCAATAGCCAACGCCGACACTAGCACGTCCTCGAAAAAGAAATACACTTTTTCTTCGTGCGATGTATCGCTGTCGTAGCCTTCCTTGTCCTGTGCGTCGAAGGTCGAGGCGGAGTAGTCTTGAGGACCGGACATGCACAGGACGTGCTGACTTCTGCGTTGGCTATTGACGTGGGCGGGTTTAGTAGAAGTTCCTTTCTACCAACGAAGAGATTCGCCGCTTATCATTTGGTGACTTTTTGAACAACCTCTAGTAAGGTCTACTTTTTTGAAAAAAAATAAAAGACTTTGTTCTAGTTTCTGAAGCTGCGACATAGATTTTACCAATGACGCAGACTTCGGAAGGGATGGAACAATGAGTCGGAATTATAATTATAACCAACCTAATAAAGAAAGAAGTTTATTAAATCGTATCTATAAGAAAAGTGGAATATATTTACTATGTGTAATAATTTTGTTCGTTTCAATAGGTATATTAACAAGCATTTCACCGGCATACAGATTTTCTTCCAATGCGATTACGGAATGGACAAGCGAAATCGATAGTACTACTTTTTTGTACTTGATGGGGATGGAAAACCGGGCGCTTCAGAAGGCGTATCCAGATGATAAACAATTGCCAAAGGTGTCGACAACTCTTTTCCAGATGGCGACAAGCATTAAGCCGAATGATCCAAGAAGTTTGTTGGGCAATGAATTACCTGGTTTTTCAACGTTTGATACAAAAATTATTGTGGCAGGGGAAGGTACAGATTACACGAATCTACCTGTTGAATCGTCACCCCCACTAGAAGAAGTATTGAAAGATCGAGAAGCTGTTCTGGATGAGCCTAATGAATCGGATCAAACAGATACAAACACAGATACAGATAAAAAAGATACACCAACAACTGGCGATCGCGACGTTGTATTTCTTTATAATTCACATAATAGGGAATCCTTTTTACCGCATCTACCTAAAGTAAAAGATAAGGACTTGGCTCAACATGATACAGTTAACATTACCAAGGTAAGTGACAGGCTTGCCAAGGCATTAGAAGCTAATGGTATTGGGACAACTGTAGACCATACGGACATTATGAGTGAATTAAATAAAAGGGATTGGCAGTATTGGCAGTCTTATGATGCTTCACGGGAAATAGTAAAAGAAGCCTTTGCAAATAATAAGGATAACAAATTTGCTTTTGATATTCATCGAGATTCTGTTCCTAAGAATAAAACAACGGTAGAGATCGATGGAAAAAAGTATGCCAGAATTATGATTGTTGTTGGAGCAGATTATGCAGATAATGAAAAGAATTTAAAGCTTGCTTATGAGCTGCATAATCGTCTTGAGAAAAAGTATCCTGGCCTAAGCAGAGGATTTATTGAACGTGGTGGTGCGGGAAATAACGGGGTATATAACCAGGACTTATCGGGTAATTCCTTGCTGTTTGAATTTGGCGGTGTGGAAAATAACTTTGAGGAATTGTATCGCTCCGCAGATGCATTAGGAGAAGTCTTTAGTGATTTTTACTGGGATGCCGAAAAAGTAAACGCGGATGCAAAGGAGGAATAGTCGGATGGTACGCTCCTTTATCACGTTGTTGTTGTTGGCTGTATGCTTTTTAACCGGTATGTTGTTAGGGATTGATCGTGGACAAGATGATAACGCCCACCAAGAAGAGGAAATAAAAGAAGTTATTGTGTCGGATAAAGACGTGGAGCAGGATACAAACGATACTATTGAAATCGAAAGTGAAACACCAACAAATATTGATTCACCAGCTAGTTTTACACAGAAAATGGCATCGTTCTTAGAGGTAGGCATAAAAGGATTCTATGAAATGGTCGTGATGATTGTTTATCAAATCGCACAGTTGTTTGTTTAACAGGCTTATTTCTAAAAGATCATTGTTTTTAAATTAACTTTCGCAGCGTGAAATGGACAAATAAGCATTGATAGGATGAGGAAGGATGGAGACTCACTGCTCAAGTTGACTTTGGGTTAATCGCATTTGAAACAAACTGCGACACAGTGAAAAAGTACTTGGATTCCGCTCCGGCAGAATACTTCGCTTTCCGCGGGCACGGCTTCAGCCTCCGAAGCGGAAAAAACG
>NZ_JBSVKG010000024.1:0-57612 GCF_054048505.1 Virgibacillus sp. FSP13
ATGTTTTTGTTCTCCGGCTGATGTTTTTGTTCTCCGGCTGATGTTTTTGTTCTCCGGCTGATGTAGCAGCTTCCCCAACAAGTGGGGAGCTGCTCACTACCTAGTTTTATTTTTTAATTCCTTAGAAACTTTCTTCCATTTATTCTTTTCCTCTAACCGGGCTTTTTGATCTCGCTTTCTTTTTTCAAAGGCCAGTTCACGCTGGAGCTTTAAATAACTTTGAAATCGCTCATTAACTAATTCCCCGGATTCTAACGCTTCCTGTACGCGGCAACCAGGCTCTGTATCATGTTGACAATCGGTGAACCGACATTCCTTCGCCAATGCATCGATATCTTGGAATGTCGTTTCGATTGCTGAATCTCCTTCCCACAGTTGCAATTCGCGCATTCCGGGTGTGTCGATTAATAATGCTCCGTTTGGCAGAATAAACATTTCCCGATGTGTAGTTGTATGACGACCTTTACTATCAGCTTCCCGGATATCATTGGTTTCCTGCACAGTACCACCGAATAATTTGTTCACTAATGTGGATTTCCCAACACCGGATGACCCTAGTAGCGCAACAGTCTTTTGTGCTGGTAAATATTCCATTAATTCTTCCATGCCTTCTCCGGTTATACTGCTTATTGCAACAATTGGAACGCCCATCGCAACTTCTTCCACTTGAACAGTTATCCGTACCACATCTTCAGGCGTCGACTCATCTAGTTTTGTAAGCACTACAACGGGGGAGGCACCACTTTCATAGGTAGCCAAAATATATCGTTCAATTCTGCGTACATTTAAATCATGATTAAGTGAATTCACAATAAAAACCAGATCCATATTTGCAGAAACAATTTGTCCCTCGGTTTTCAATCCTGCAGCTTGTCTGACAAACTGACTTTCACGGGGGAGAACACGCTGAATAACAGCTTTTCGTTCATCCAATAATTTCTGCGCCTCAACCCAATCACCAACTGCAGGGAAATCGAGCGCAGTAGTTGCTTGATTTAAAAATTTTCCACTCAAATGTGCAAAATATTCCATTTCCCCATCAGAAATACGATAACTATTTTTCTGTACAGCTATCACGCGTGCTAATTTGCCTTTTTCCACATCTTGAACGGAGACATCGACATCTCTTCCCCATCCAAGTTTTTCAATACTATTCAAATACATTTTCCTCCTTACGATTGGAGGAAAAGTCCACATTAAGCTGACCATTCCTCCATTTTGATCTGTGTGTTCAGGTTTTTAAAGATTTGATAAGTTAACATCATAAAACACCACTCCTTTCAAAATAGATGAATAAAATATTCTTATTACACAGTCTATATCGGTTATTATTCCAAAATATTTAAATCTTTCTAACAAAATAATGTAATTCATGCTCTATGCGAAATCCGGCCGATTGATACAAACCGATTGCCTGATCATTATCGGCTGCCACACATAGTTGAATTTCATTGATGGAATCAAATGTAAAAAGCCACTTAACAGCTGTTGATAATAAGTTTTTCCCGTAACTATTTCCTCGATACACTGAGTCGACTCCAATGAATTCAATCGACCCTTCTCCATATTCCGGATTAGCTTCAACATAGGCATATCCAGCTAAACGCTCATTATCTTTTACCACAAATACTTTTTGTGTGTCAGTTAACCGGTCAATAATTTCACGGCCGCTAAAATATGTATCTGGGAAAATCTTATCATGCAGGTCTATGAATGAACTGTGATCTTGTTGCGTTAATTCTTGAGCCCAATACTTTGGCAATTTTTCTGATTGATCCCTTTCGAATAGAAGAATAATTTGATCCCTCTTTTGTTCAAAATCAAGCCTTTCAGCAAATTCCATTGCGAGATTATTTTCGATATCGGAAAAGATACTAACGTATTTTATTTCTGGTGGTATGATGCCTAACAGCTCATCCCACAACCAAAAGGCAATATTCGTATCATATTCCGGATCAACAAACGGACCCCATAACTCTGCTTGTGCATCCTCCAGATCAGCATCAAATCCTAGTAAACCAATCATCTTCCCCTCATCAATCACACCTACAAAACTATTTTCATAGGAAACATCAGTAAGATCGGTAGACAAGAAGTCAATAACCTCCTCTACATCTGTTCCACAGTACCCAATGTGATGTTCACTCTGCCGATTTAAATCCACTATAAAATTCGCTGCGTCCTTAATTGACATATCTTTTCCACTAATTTTGTTCATTGGTCTCTCTCCATTAAAGTTTTGAAACAATCTACATACAGTATTCGCCATTAATACAATTAATCCTTCTTAAAACTAAAAAAACAGATGTGCCTATCCACATCTGTTTTCTTATTCTATCGTTTATTCATTTCATTAGGAACTGAGTTATGACGAAGGTTGCGATCTAACCCAGCAATTTGCTCCATATCCGTTTCGCTAAGTTTAAAATCAAATACATTTAAATTTTCTTCCATGCGAGACGGTGTTACTGTTTTTGGAATAACAACGACATCAGATTGCAAGTGCCAGCGGAGAATAATTTGTGCTGGTGTTTTTCCATACTGATTGGCCAGCTCTTGGATAACACTGTCCTGCAAAACGTCAGTACCATTCATTAACGGACTGTATGCTTCTACCCGAATACCGTGCTTCCTGCAGAATTCTTTCAATTCCTTCTGTTGTAAATATGGGTGACATTCTACTTGATTAACAGCCGGAACAACATCACATTCATCCATTATCCGCTCTAAGTGTTCGATATCAAAGTTACAAACTCCGATCGCCTTAGTACGCTCATCTTTATAAAGCTTTTCTAATGCTTTATATGTTTCAACATATTCATCATATTTTGGTGTTGGCCAATGAATTAAGTAAAGATCCACATAATCCAGACCAAGTTTCGCAAGACTTTCATCAAATGCCTTTAGCGTATTTTCATAGCCTTGATCACTATTCCACACTTTTGTAGTAATGAAGAGATCTTCACGCGAGATATTGCTATTTGCCAATGCTTCTCCAACACCACGTTCATTCCCATAGACTTTTGCAGTATCGATCAGACGATAACCGGTTTCTAACGCTTTTTTTACTGAAGGTGCCGCTTCTTCATTTGGAACCTTCCATACACCATAACCTAGCTGCGGCATACGGAGGTCATTGTTTAGGGTAATGTATTGCATGGACTTACTTCCTTTCTTCAATTATTTATTCTTTAAGCTTATCGTTGAATAGGTTCATCTTCAAGAAATTGAATTATTGCCTAAATAAGAAAAGCGCAAGCGCCCTTACAGGCTAAAAACGCGACGTCCTGTCGCAACGCCTGCACTAGCACGTCCTGTGCGTTGTAACAACGTACAAACTGGAGCACTCTGGGACTGCACTCCGTTAGTCCCACCAAAATGACTCGCAATGAGATAAAGGAAACATGCCACTAAAAAAGGGGGATGCCGGCGCCTGAGCGCAAGCCGGTTTTAGTCGGCCTTCCTTCAAATCTAAGCCGATGTTGACTTATCGTAGTGCATTGAATACTCCCCTCAAATAACAACACACGAAGAAAAAGCGAATTAATTTTTTCGAGGAGAGGAGTGTGAAGTTTGAGACTGCGCTAAATGCTCGTCCCACCGAAAAGATCTGCTAGTTGCTGGGCGCTGGAGCTGGACATGGCCTACTCCGGGACTACGATTACTCATTCCCCCACCGAAAACCCTTGCCATGAACTTAATTGCGCCTGAATTTTTATACTTTCCTAGCTTTTTAAGAAATGCAAAAGTTGACCCGACCGTACTACAACTGTTTGCGTTTTTATCAATTCACACAGTAAAATTTCCATACACCGCGTCCGTCACTCTTTGTAACTCATTTGGGTTCAGCTCTACTTGCATTCCTCTTTTTCCGGCAGAGAAGATAATGGTATCCAGTGATTCAGCCTGTGCTGCCACATAAGTTGGAAAATGTTTTTTCATTCCAATCGGGGAACAACCACCGCGAATGTAACCTGTCGTGTCTTCCAGTTCCTTCATCGGCAACATTTCAACTTTTTTATTGCCACTGACTTTAGCTAATGCTTTCAAGTCCAGTTCGCTTTCAGATGGGATACAGGCAACAGTAGGACCTGATTTATCACCAATCGTCACCAGCGTTTTGAAAATCTTCTCATGTGGCTTATCAGCCCGATCTGCAGCTGAAATCGCATCTAAATGTTCTTCATCCCAAGCGTATTCATGTACGTCATAAGTAATCTTTTCTTTATCTAATATCCGCATTACATTTGTTTTCTGGATTCTTTTCTTTTTCATCTTAGATTCCTTCCTTTGGATGACCATCTATATCGAGCTGTATTTGCACACATCTTATCCTATAGTAAGCTAATTATAATTACACAAATCATCTTTCCTTTATTATATTAAGAGGTGTATTTATGTCAAAACGGCAAGCAATACAGAGTTTGACTAACTTGGGGAAGGCACTTGATAACTTGAAGAAGCATTAGATGAAGATACCAATTTAACATTTAAACAGGCGCAAGATTCGTCTTGCGCCTGTTTTTCTACTTTCTATCGTGCATTCATTTCACTCGGCTCAGGCCCTTTACGCTGATTACGGTCAAGCTCGGCCATTTTCTGCATATCTCCATCACTCAATTCGAAATCGAACACATCGAAGTTTTCCTCAATGCGTGATGGTGTTACAGATTTCGGAATCACGATGTTGTTATATTGCAAGTGCCAGCGAATAATAACTTGTGCTGGTGTTTTACCGTGTTGATCTGCAATCGCTTTTACTTCAGCACTATTTAAAACATCTCCTCCGCTCATCAGTGGACTCCATGCTTCTAAGTAAATATCATGTTTTTCACAGAAATCTTTCAGTTCTTTTTGCTGTAAGAATGGGTGGCATTCAACCTGATTTACAGCTGGTACCACTTCACACTCATCCAACAAGCGCTGTAAATGTTCAATATTGAAGTTACAAACACCAATTGCTTTCACACGACCATCTTTATATAGCTTTTCCATTGCCTTATATGTCTCTACATATTCATCATATTCAGGTGTTGGCCAATGAATCAAATAGAGATCCACATAATCCAATCCTAGTTTTTCTAGACTTGTATCAAATGCCTTTAGTGTATTTTCATATCCTTGATCACTATTCCAAACCTTTGTTGTAATAAAAAGATCTTCTCGTGGCACATCACTATTTGCCAATGCACGCCCAACCCCAAGCTCATTTTCATATACTTTTGCTGTATCAATTGAACGAAATCCAACTTCCAGTGCTTTAGTTACCGATGGTGTTGCTTCCTCATCCGGTACTTGCCATACACCGAATCCTAATTGTGGCATCTTCAAGCCATTGTTTAGTGTAACGTATTGCATTTCATCGACTTCCTTTCTTGCTGTAGTGTAGTTTAGTTTACCATAACCCTTTATTAGAAAAAAGCGTTCAAAACAAGAAGCACATCTTGATTAGGAAGTTGAAAATGAAAACATTAGCGAAAACAATTACTAACTAACACAGGTCCAATTTAGTTATTACGTTTTTCTCTGGCAAACGTATAG
Source organism: Virgibacillus sp. FSP13 (assembly GCF_054048505.1). Classification (NCBI taxonomy): domain Bacteria; kingdom Bacillati; phylum Bacillota; class Bacilli; order Caryophanales; family Bacillaceae; genus Virgibacillus; species Virgibacillus sp. FSP13. Next base: position 5,542 of record NZ_JBSVKG010000024.1, read on the forward strand.
CTACCTTCGTATCTAGTCAACTTTTTGTCAGCCAGCCAATAAGTAATCGGAAACAATTGATTCAAAAAATAGCGATCATGGGAAACAGCAATGATGGTTCCAGTAAATTGCGTAAGCGCCTCCTCCAGCACTTCTTTTGATTCAATATCCAAGTGGTTAGTCGGTTCATCCAGGATAAGCAGATTGTGATTCTGATGAACTAATTGCGCCAATCGTAACCGCATTTGTTCCCCACCGCTCAAGCTTTTAACCTTTTGAAATACTGTTTTTCCGTAAAAGAGGAACTTGGCTAGTATCCCGCGAGCTTCTCCTTCCGTCACATGGACCTGATCCCGGAATTCGTCCAATATTGACCGCTCACCATTCAACTCAAGCATATGCTGGGAGAGGAATCCAACTGATAAATTGCTGCCTGATTCTATCATCCCCTCATCAGCCTTCTCCATTCCTAAAATCATCTTCAGTATAGTTGACTTTCCGCTTCCATTCTCACCTACAATCGCAATCCGCTCCTGAAAACGCACATGCATATTAACTCTGGAAAACAGTTCCTTTTCATCGAATCCCTTCGATACATTTTCCATAACAAACACATCTTTACCACTGCGTTTATCCATCTGAAAATCAAGATCAATTTTTCTCTGTTCTAATATTGGTCTTCTCATGATTTCCATCCGAGCGAGTGCTTTCTCCATACTTTTTGCTCGGCGATGAAGCCCATCATTAGGCGGATTTGCTTGATTGGCCCACTCTTTCAGCTTTTTAATCGTGTCTTTCATCTTTTTTATTTTCTTTTGTTGATCCTGATATTGTTGAAATTCCCGTAATAATCGAGTCTCACGTTCCTTTACATAATCCGTGTAGTTGGTCGAATAACGAATCAGCTCGCCTTGATCCATTTCGAAAATGGATGTTACGGTCTCATCTAAGAAATATCGGTCATGCGAGACGATCATGACTGTTCCCGCATATTGCTTGATAAAATCCGTCAGCCATTCAATCGCTGGTAGATCCAAATGATTGGTTGGTTCATCAAGTAGAAGTAAATCGGGCTCTGTTAATAACAGTTTGGCTAGCCCAACCTTTGTACGTTCACCGCCACTTAATTGTTGCCATTTCTTTTCAGCTAAATCGGTTAGTTGCAACCCACTCATGATCCGTCTTATCCGAGAATCAATTTCATACCCTCCATCTTCTTGGAACTTTTCCTGCATAATTCCATATTTTTCAATAATACGTTCTAGTTTATCTGGGTCTGTTTCGTGCGACATGGATTGTACTAAATCTACCATTTTCCTTTTTACTTCATTAGTAGATGAAAAAACATCATACAGAATTGCCTCGACTTTCTCCACTGGATCTACCTCTGGGGATTGTTCTAAAAGTCCGACCTTTAATCCCTTTTTCCAAGTAATAGTCCCTACTGCCGGCTCAGTCTTCCGTGCCAGCAAATCAAGTAATGTTGTTTTACCTTCTCCATTTCTTCCAATTAAACCGATTCGATCCCCTTGGTTTATTTCACATGTTAAATCACTAAAAATCATATTCGCACCAAATGTCTGTGTTACGTTCTGTAAGCTTGAAACAATCATCTTCTCTTCCTCCGTATTGAAGAGATCTTACCCTTTTAAAAACTCGAAAAAAAAGACGACAGAGCAAACAACTCCACCGTCTTTTTAGCAATTCCGTTCGTGGATAGATGTCTCTTACTGGTATTTTTTCCATATATTTCTATTAAAAAAGTACACACTTGTCCCTTGAATGGAAATATCGGAAAAAATTGCATAACGCATCCAAAGGTATTCTTTGAACTTGGTTATGCCGCTACCAGTATGAATCATCTTATCCACCTCCTTTTTTGAATTATAATTAGTTTATTAGAAAAATTTCACGAAGTCAATGGCTAGAAGTAAACTTAGATTAGTGTGGAGACAAATGGATAGTTAATGTACCAAAACGTAATTAGCTTTCACCAGGGAATTTAACGGCGATAATAACTAAATCATTTCCAATACGCTTGTAATAAATTTTAAATTTGTTAAGAACTACTCTAAACGCACCCTTATATTTACCTTTTCAACTACAAATCTCCTACTGATCATTAAATTAAAAAGTGCTTTCTCTAATATAATTCCGATGTGAAACGTCTCGATCTAAACGATAATAACTTATTTTTCACAGGCGATGGCCAAATTACCTTCATTTTTGAAAATCCTCTTTTGATAAGGACTTTAATAAATCAGAAGTTGTTTGAGCATCACCTCTCTCATAGGCCTCAAGACTTTCGTGGATCATCTTCTTTAAATCTCCATCATTTTCGATTTCGTCTTGTAAAGAGCTATCATCGTTCTGATAAACCAGGGTAAACTTTCCTTTCTCAGGTACTAAGAACTGTAAAATGGAATTTTCTCTATCCATTTTGTTAAGTTCAGAAAATAGTTCATTAGCGGTCTTTATATTCTTCATTGTAGGAACCTCTCTCCTTGTTATTATCAGTTTACTTCGATAATAAGTTATTTGCAATTTACTGAATGGCTATAAAAATTGCATTTGAGGTGCTTTTTCATCAAAAATATCAATTCCCATACAACGACGAATTATATTTCCGTTTTTTATGAAGGAAAAACATCATTATAATTAGAATATATCAATATAACAAAATATTTTTTTCGGAGGAGAAACTATGTCATTCCAATTCATACTAAACGAAGCAACCATTAGCGACATGCAACAGGCCATGGAATCCGGCAAACTGACGTCAAAACAACTGACCATAATGTACCTAGAGCAAATCGCCAAATACAATAACACCAGCCAAAAAATAAATGCCGTTCTTGAGATTAACCCTGATGCATTGCATATCGCCGAAGCACTTGATACGGAAAGGGAAAAAGGCAACATTCGCGGACCACTTCATGGAATCCCGATTTTATTGAAAGACAATATCAGTACGGGTGATAAGACGCATACTACTGCAGGATCACTTGCACTTGCAAACCATTATGCCACTGGGGATGCTTTTATCACGAAAAGGCTTCGAGAAGCAGGGGCAGTACTGCTAGGGAAAACCAATTTAACCGAATGGGCAAATTTTATGGCAGCGAACATGCCTAACGGATTTAGCTCCATAGGTGGGCAAGTGTTAAATCCTTATGGGCCTGGGAAATTTGATGTGGGTGGATCTAGTTCCGGATCTGGCGCCGCAATCGCTGCAAATTTTTCTGCCGGAGCAATCGGTACGGAGACAAGTGGATCAATTATAAGTCCGGCAAGCAGTAATTCATTGGTTGGAATTAAACCTACAGTTGGGTTAGTTAGCCGCACTGGTATCATCCCAATTGCAAATAGCCAAGACACAGCTGGTCCAATGACACGAACAGTAGAAGATGCAGCCATTTTGCTTGGTGCACTAGCAGGAGTTGATGCAAATGATCCAGCAACAGAAATAAGTAAGGAGATCGTTACGGATTACACACCGTTTCTAAATGAGAGCGGGCTAAAATCCAAACGTATTGGCGTGTCACAGCAACATCTTAAGCACTTCACCGATGATGAAATAGCTATTTTTAATAACGCATTAGCGAAAATGAAAAAATTAGGCGCAGTAATCGATGATTCTATTAAACTTCCGGTTGACCTTCCACAGTCAAGTGTCATGTTCCACGAGTTTAAAAATGGATTAAACGCATATTTGGCGGATCTATCGTCAAATGTCCCTGTTCACTCTCTAACAGACGTGATTCATTATAATTACACACATGCTAAGGAAGCGCTAAAATACGGCCAAACCGTATTACTAGAATCCGAGGCAAAAAGTGGATTGCTGACAGAGGAACAATATATTATAGACAGGTTATCGGATCTTAGACTATCCCAGGATGAAGGAATTGATAAGGTCATAACGGAGCATAATCTGGATGCATTACTCTTTATCAATCATGGTGGCTGTGATATTGCAGCAAGAGCAGGTTACCCTTCCATCACCATTCCAGCCGGTTATACAACAGGTGGCAGGCCAGTAGGAATAACGTTTACAGGTCACGCGTTTTCGGAGTCGCAACTGATAGAATTAGCCTATGCGTATGAACAAGCAACGAAACATAGGAAAGCGCCTATATTGAGATGATAAACTTTAAAACTGTGGTCTACGGGACATGGGGACAGGTTAGGTGTCCCAGTTGAGTTTTGAGGCGGGACATGGGAAGACGGGTGGGACACTTAACCTGTCCCCATGTCCCAGTCCCAAACAATCGCACCTTTCTGCTCATCGTGGTTGATCTGTACGTCAAAATTGTGCTTGCTGTAGAAATACTCTAGTCGGTTAACATGGTCGAAGTCTCGCTTTACAATGTCCCCTGTTATATATTGGACATTTTCGTCACGGGCCATCTCTTTAAGATGCTTCATCAGGACAGATCCGTATCCTTTATTTTGCTCCCCTTTTATATCCGCAATATGCAGCGTATCGTCTCCTTTAAACTCAACCTGAATTGCGGAATGCCACTTACCACGATAGGAGGAGTTACAGTCATGTAACATCAATTGAAAAGTATCTTCCTTTTTATCTGCATAAATCACGACCAATTGCTCATCTCTAGCCCGATCAATGCTAATAACTTCTGACTTTTTAGCAATTTGTTTCATATTGTTTTGCATCCTTGCTAATTGTACTTCTAGTGTATCCAATTCTTCTTTTATTTCCGTTTTATCTTTTTCCTTTTCCAAAAAGGCCGAATAAGTCATTTATCTCACCTGCCAACTTAAATTCATTCCGTTTCAATGCACACAATTTGCTATTCTACTAGAATAATTGCTTTGATTTCAAGTGTTAGAAAATTATGTTTCCGAAAATAAAAATAGTACTTAATACTTAGACGAAGTATGCCGATATAATAAAAAAATGTGTTTTTGGGGGGATTGTATGAAGAAAAATAAGGTAAAGAAACCAAAGGCAACTAAAAAGACTGAAAAGGTACGTAATTGGCATAATATGACGATTGGCAAGAAATATGTGACTGTTTTTTTGCTGACAGCGGTCCTGTTTTTAATTGCCGGTGGTATCGTATATTTACAGTTATATAAAGGACAGCAAGATATTGATGCCATAGAAAGAAGAAGTGCACGCACGAATGACATGTCCAAAATGGCTGAACTTATCCAAGCAAAAGATGTACAAATTGCGGACTTTATTATTACTGGTAACGAAAAATACGTCAATGAATTCAAAAAGTACCAAAAACAATTTAATACGCTAGAGAGTAAGATTGAGCCCAAAATGGATACAGAGAAACAAAAAGAGCTGTTTGCTGAGATTCAAAAAGCGGATCAAAAGATTAATGATATGTTTCTAAACGATTTGACTGCGTCCATTGATTCTGGTCAGGAGTACATGACACAATCACTAAGGGATCAATCAAGCACGTTGAGGATGAAGAACACAGAACGAATGGGCGAATTAATGGAAATTGTGAATCAGTCACAAACAAAGGCTGTTCATAGTGCAAAATCCAATATGACCTACAGTATTGTAACACTTGCTATAGCAATCGCATTAGCAATAGGAGTCGGGATTCTTTTGATGATTGTTATCAGTAGAAGGATAACAGGTAATTTAAAGAAGGTTGTCGGTATCACATCACAAGTAGCAAATGGAAATTTGTTAATTGAATCAATGGATTATCATGGCAAGGATGAAATTGGGCAATTATCCAATGCAGTGAATCAAATGAAAGATAACATCCGTAACATTCTAGTTAAGGTATCATCCGCTTCTGAATCTGTTTCATCTAGAAGTGAAGAATTGACGCAATCATCCAACGAAGTAAAAGAAGGAAATGAGCAAATTGCTACAACGATGCAAGAAATATCATCCGGTGCGGAAACACAAGCAAACAGTGCATCAGATCTGTCAGAGAACATGAATGACTTTGTACAGAAAGTGCGTATTTCGGAACAAAATGGGCAAGAGATTGCTACAAATTCAGACAATGTCCTTGCACTAACAACAGAAGGTGCAAACATGATGAAAAAATCTGTTGATCAAATGAAGCGAATTGACACGATTGTTACGGAAGCAGTTGATAAAGTACAGGGATTGGACAAACAATCCGATCAAATTTCCAAATTGGTCCTTGTTATTAAAGATATTGCTGATCAAACGAATCTTTTATCACTGAATGCAGCAATTGAAGCTGCTAGAGCAGGTGAACATGGGAAAGGATTCGCAGTTGTTGCCGATGAAGTAAGAAAACTTGCCGAACAGGTAACAGATTCCGTTACAGAAATCACAGGGATTGTCACAAATATCCAAACAGAGACAGATAACGTTGTCAATTCTTTAAACACAGGATATAACGAGGTTAAGGAAGGAACTGGCCAAATTGAGGCCACCGGTAAAAGTTTTGAAACAATCAATGAATCCGTGTCCGATATGGTTCATAAAATCTCTGAAATTTCAACCAACCTAAAAGATATTGCGGAAAACAGTAACGATATGAACAATCTAATCGGGGATATTGCTTCTGTTTCAGAGGAATCAGCAGCTGGTGTTGAACAAGCAGCAGCATCTGCACAACAAACATCCAGTTCAATGGAGGAAGTTTCAAGCAGCGCTGATGAGCTAGCTAAACTAGCAGAACAGCTTCATGATGAATTAAGAGTATTTAAACTGTAAATAGAAGGCTGCTTTCGCATAGATTATTGCTAGCTGTCCACAACAATCTTTTATAAAACTTTCAATAGGAAAACAGCTACTTCTCAATGAAGTAGCTGTTTTCCTATTTATTCTTCCCATGATACAAAAAGCAGTCCATCGTATGATCATTCACCATTCCAGTAGCCTGCATGAATGCATAACAAATGGTCGGTCCAATGAATTTAAATCCACGCTTTTTCAAATCCTTGCTCATTTGTTCTGATTCCTTAGTCGCAGCAGGAACTTCAGCATGTGTAGCCAAGTCATTTAAAATAGGCTTACCACCAACAAACTGCCATATATAAGAATCAAACGTGCCAAACTCCTCCTGCACCTGCAAAAAAGCTTGTGCATTTGTTATAACTGAATGGACTTTCCGTTTGTTCCGGATTATTCCTTCATCCTGGAGTAACCCATTTATTTTACTTTCATCATATGCACTTACAACTCTCGGGTCAAAATTATCAAAGGCGACACGATAATTTTCCCGTCTTTTTAAAATCGTAATCCAGCTTAATCCTGCCTGTGCCCCTTCTAAACAAAGCATTTCAAACAATTCCCGATCATCATGGGTTGGCCTTCCCCATTCATCATCGTGATAATCAATATAAATTTGATCTGATGTTGCCCATTCACAACGCTTCTTCATTGTTTGTATTCCCCATTCTATGTTTACTCAGCATCCTTTTCTACTTCGTTTTCTTCATAGGATATCCAATCACTGAAACTCCCAGGATATAGTTTCACATTTTCATAACCAGCCAATTTTAACGCTAATACGTTGGGACAGGCTGACACACCAGACCCACAAGAGACAATGATCTCATCATCTTTGGAAAGTGCCGCAAAATGAGAAGCTAGCTCCTTGTCCTTCTTCCACAATCCGTTTTCATCAAGTACATCTTTCCAAAAGTAGTTTTTTGCCCCAGGTATGTGACCAGCTTTTGCATATAATGGTTCCGTCTTACCTAAGTACCGATCGTTTGCACGCGAATCCAGCAAGATAGCTGACTCACTTTTCAGCTTTTCCTTTACACCATCGATATGAACAACTTCATTTGTAAGTACGGATGGTTTAAATTGTTTCACCGATGGGACTGGGATCTTATTCGTCGTTACATGGCCTTGTCGCACCCAACCTGTTAAGCCGCCGTCTAAAATATGTGACTGTTCATGACCGGCATACTGAAGTAGCCACCATAATCTTGCTGAAAACATGTCGTTATCCTGATCGTAAATGACAACAGCTGTTTCATTGTCAATGCCGATCTCACCCATTTTTTCCGCAAAGTCGTTCATATCAGGCAATGGATGGTTGCCCCCATGCTCTTTCACAGGTCCTGATAGATTTTTGTTCAAATCCAAGTAAACCGCACCAGGGATATGAGATTTTTCATATGCTGTTTTCCCTGCTTTCGGATCAGTCAGGGAAAATCGGACATCAATAATTACTGTACTTTCCGGATGATTCTTCAAGCGTTTTACCAACCAATCAGAAGATACCAAAACTGACATGAAAATCCCTCCATTTCTTATTTCCATCATAACAATTTAGCCATGTAATATTCATCCTTGAAAACTCCTTCAATACATAAGGAATGTTTTTTCACACCTTCTATCACAAACCCAGCTTTTTTATATAGGCGAATCGCTGCGTCATTTTCGATAACAACCGTTAGCTCTAGACGATGCAGTCCGTGCTCCCGTGCCCATTTCTCTGCCTTTGTAAAAAAGGCTGTACCAATTCCTTTCCCGCGTTGTTCCCTAAGAATTCCGATAACCAAATAGGCACTATGTCTTGTCCGATTCACCTTACCACCAACAACTAAAAAGTAGCCAACCAATTTATCCGATTCTTCGGCGACTAAAATTATTGAATTGTGCTCATTAGTGAAAGTTGCGATCATTTTCTTCAGCGATTCCTCCGTTGTTTTTCGTTCATTTGCGTCATGTAGCATATACTTACTTTCACTATCCACCTGTTTGATCAATTGCAGTAATGCTTCTTTGTCATGTTCCTTAACTTCTCTGATCATCGCTTTCCACCTCACCTTCCCTACCTAAAAAACAGTTCGACAAACGTGATGCTGATACCTTTTCATTACAAAAAATAATCTACCTTGTGATATGCTTATTTTAGGAAAAGTGTTCAAAAAACTCCAAATTAGAAGAAAGAACATCGAAGTGATGCGGGATTCAGCAGCGAAGAAACAAACCAACCAAGAAATTCATCGCTTTCATTTGGTGGCTTTTTGAACAGCCTTCAGAAAAAGGAGATGACTGAAAATGAAAGACGAACTAATCAAACGGTTCACTACATATGTTAAAGTGGATACACAGTCAAACGAGGATAGTGAAACAACCCCATCAACCCCCGGCCAGTGGGATCTTTTAAACATGCTTGCCGATGAGTTGAAGCAAATTGGTATGTCCGATGTAACGATCGATGATAATGGGTATTTGATGGCGACGCTACCTGCCAATTCGGAAAAAGATATTCCAACGATTGGGTTCCTTGCCCATGTAGATACAGCAACAGACTTTACCGGAAAAAATGTCAATCCACAAATCATCGAAAACTTTGATGGAAACGATATCGCGCTTAACAAGGATGTTACGTTATCAGCTAAAGACTTCCCGGAACTGCCTAGTTATAAAGGGCATACATTAATTACAACTGATGGAACAACATTACTTGGAGCGGATGACAAAGCTGGTGTCACTGAAATTATGACGGCAATGGCATATCTAATTAACCATCCAGAAATAAAACATGGAAAAATCCGTATTGCTTTTACACCAGATGAAGAAATTGGCCGCGGACCACATAAATTCGATGTGGACCGATTCAATGCTTCTTTTGCCTATACAATGGACGGCGGTCCCCTTGGTGAACTGCAATATGAAAGCTTTAATGCTGCTGCAGCGAAAGTTACTTTTAAAGGAAACAGCGTACATCCCGGAACAGCAAAAAACAAAATGATTAACGCAGGACGTTTGGCAGCTGAATTTATCACCAAATTCCCAGAAGCAGAAACACCAGAGCAAACGGAAAAATATGAAGGATTTTACCATCTAATTTCGGTAAATGGTGATGTAGAAAATACCAATGTCTCCTATATTATTCGCGATTTCGACAAAGACAATTTTGCCAAACGAAAAGAAACAATGGAAGCGAATGTACAAGCAATGAAGGACAAATACGGAGAAAATACAGTGAAATTGGCCATGAAGGATCAATACTACAATATGGGTGAGAAAATAAAACCGGTAAAAGAAATTGTTGATATCGCATATCAGGCAATGGAAAATCTAGATATTAAACCAATCGTTCAACCGATTCGCGGTGGTACGGATGGATCCCAGCTATCCTACAAGGGACTACCAACACCTAACATTTTCGCTGCCGGTGAAAACTTCCATGGTAAATTCGAATATGTCTCCGTTGACAATATGGAAAAAGCGACAAATGTAATTGTAGAGATTTGCAGATTGTTTGAAGAACGGGGTTAAGCTATTTGCTGTCAGGCTCTCCAGCCGCCCCCGGAAAGCGAAGTGTATTTCCGTAGCGGTAATTACCGCTGATTTTATTTCAACTACGAAATTATAAAGCGACAAACTTTACGAAAAGGGTTTTTTGTGAAAAATTACTCATAACGTTTCCTCCATCCTCGTGCTATAATAGTAGACGGTAAATTTAGCACGAAAAAGGGAGATTTTATTCAGATGGTTAAAAAGTCGCTGCCCGTCTTCATCATGGTGATCATGGGTATTTTCATTCTAACAGCATGTACAAATGAACAACAATTAGACCAGAGTGAAAAAAAGGATAACGACGGTACAAAGAACACAGAATTAGTACTGCCAGATCCTCAATTAAAAGAAGGTTCGAAGGGTGAGGATGTAAAACAATTAAACAGCATACTCGCTAAAATTGGCTACACAATCACTGAAAGCAACACGTTCGATTCTGAAACAAAACTAGCAATCAAAGACTTTCAATCACAGCAAGTTAAACTCGCCGCGACTGGCATTTATGATCAGGACACAAAAAAATGGCTAAAGAAAGCATTGGATGGAACATTTAAGATAGAACCCGGGAATGGATTCACAAAAGAGGATGTGACAGCCAGCAAAGCTGAAACCATTACGGTAACAAATCCGAAAGATACGCTTGTCCTGGTGAATAAACATCACGCATTACCAGCTAATTTTGAACCGGAAGATCTTGTTATTCCAAATGTCCGCTTTCCGTTCACAGAGGATATACCCAAAAAATATATGCGCAAAGAAGCAGCTGGTGCACTTGAGAAAATGTTTGCTGCTGGTGATAAAGCTGGAATAGATTTATTTGCGCAATCAGGCTATCGTTCATATGACAGACAGCAGAACTTGTTTGATGCCTATGCTGCAAAAGATGGTATGGAAGCAGCAAACAAATATAGTGCACGACCTGGTGAAAGTGAGCATCAATCCGGACTGACAATGGACATTACAAGCCCTGACATAGACTATCAGTTAACGATTGAATTTGGTGACACCGATGAAGGAAAATGGGTCAAAGACAACGCACACAGATTCGGATTTATCATCCGATACCCAGAAGACAAAGAAGCAATCACTGAATATCAATATGAACCATGGCATTTACGCTACGTAGGGAAAGATGCCGCAACAGTTATTTATGAAAAACAGATCACGCTTGAGGAGTACTTAGGCGCAGTGTAAAACAGGAAAAGGTCCTGCATCCGTTTGGGTGCAGGACTTTTTTATTTCCTTAGAGGGAAGCCGTAATAACTTTAATCATACGTGCTGATGTAAATGTTTTTGAATGAAATTGATTGTTTTTGGTTGTTTTATGTAACTGCTCCCCTTATAATAAAGTTATTAAAGGAAAAAAGGATGCTGCATAATGCTCACGACCGAACGATATGAAATGATTTTGCAATTACTAAGAGAGAAACAAACCATAACCCTTCAAGATATTATTGATGCTACATCTGCTTCCGAGTCAACCATAAGACGGGACCTAACAGAACTTGAAAGCCAACAAAAATTAGAGCGTATTCATGGTGGCGCAACACTAACAGAACGTAAATTGCAGGAATACAGCATTTCCGAAAAATCATCCAAAAACCTTCAAGATAAAATTACAATTGCAACTTATGCAGCTGAACTTGTAGAAGAAGGTGATTGTATTTTCCTTGATGCTGGGACTACAACATTACAAATTATCCCTTTTCTGCAAAACAAAGATGCTGTTGTTGTAACCAATGGACCAACTCACCTAGATTCACTAATGAAACACGGGATTACCACCTATTTAACTGGTGGGTTTGTCAAATCAAAAACAAGTGCACTAATCGGTCAACAGGCGGTACAGTCCCTACAAAATTATCGATTTGACAGATGTTTCCTAGGTGTCAATGGCTTTCATCCAGAATACGGGTACACAACTCCCGATCCTGAAGAAGCGCATGTGAAACAAGTTGCAAGTTCTCTGGCTAAGGAAGTTTACGTACTGGCCGACTACACGAAACTAAATAAGGTGAGCTTTGCAAAAATAATCAACTTGAATGCAGCAGAATTGATTACAAATAGTATCGAACAACAGGAACTATTCGCACTATCTCAAACGACAAAGGTGGTAACAACATGATTTATACATGCACAATAACCCCATCAATTGATTACACCGTTTATCTACCGGAATTCCATACTGGTGAATTAAACCGTAGCAAAGACGTGTACTATTATCCGGGTGGTAAAGGAATTAATGTTTCCCGAGTGCTGAAAAGGCTCGGTAAAAACAGTACCGCCTTGGGATTCTCTGGTGGTTTTACTGGTGGATATATTACCGACTTTTTAGAACAAGAAGGAATTCAAACCGATTTTATACCCACCTCAGAAATCACACGTATTAATGTCAAAATTAAGGCAGATAAAGAGTCCGAATTAAATGGGCCAGGCCCTGTAATTACACCGGAACAGCAAGAAGCATTACTAGCTAAAGTTAAGACATTGCGTGAAGGAGATTGGTTTATTTTAGCTGGTAGCTTACCTGATTCCATTGCCCAATCCTTTTATCAGGAAATGGCGGATATATGTAAACATAATAACGTACATTTCGTCCTTGATACATCTGGTTCAGCACTGAAAAATTTAATCAAAACAAAACCATTTTTAATAAAGCCCAATCAACAGGAACTTGGTGAATTATTCGATACAGAAGTCACAAGCATTGCCAAAGCAGTCCAACTTGCAAAACAAGTTGTAGAAAAAGGTATACAGCATGTGATTGTCTCGATGGGTGGCGACGGGGCTATTCTAGCAGCAAAGGATCATGTTTTCATTGCAAAGGCCCCAAAAGGAGCTGTCGTCAATACGGTAGGTGCCGGAGACTCACTCGTTTCTGGTTTTATTGCTTCCTATTTAAATGATGACGATCCCATCAAGGCGTTTCGTTATGGTGTAGCAAGCGGCAGTGCAACAGCATTTCAGACGGATTTATGCCAAAAGGAAGATGTGATAAAACTTTTGGATAGCGTTCAAATTATTCCATTCCAAGATTAGGATGTGATCTCAGTGAAAATTACTGACTTATTAAAAGAAGATACAATAAAATTGGATTTACAGGCAACTTCCAAATCTGAAGTATTGTCCGAATTAGCTGACCAACTTAACAGAGCTAATCGGCTAAACGATAAGGATGCATTTCTTAAAAACATTTTTGAACGTGAAGAACAAAGTACTACTGGTGTTGGTGAAGGGATTGCTATTCCCCATGCTAAAACTGCAGCAGTCAAAACACCAGCCATTGCGTTTGGTCGTTCTTCAGACGGGATAGATTATGACGCACTCGACGGGCAACCCGCTCATCTTTTCTTTATGATTGCGGCGAGTGAAGGAGCAAACAATGCCCACTTAGAAGCACTATCACGTTTGTCAACATTTTTAATGGATCCAAAATTCCAAGAAAAAATGTACCAGGCTACAACGAAAGCGCAAATTTTGGAAGCGGTCAATGCCAAAGAAACAGAATTAGATGGCCCTGAAGAAGCAGACGAAACTACTAGTAACATTTTAGCCGTAACAGCTTGTCCAACAGGGATTGCGCATACGTATATGGCTGCAGAGAAGTTATCCGAAACTGCAAAAGAAATGGGAATTACCATTAAAGTAGAAACGAATGGATCGAGTGGTGTAAAAAATCGCTTAACAGATCAGGAAATCGCTGACGCTGATGCTATTATCGTTGCTGCTGATACAAAGGTAGAAATGGAGCGATTCAGCGGAAAGATCGTTATCGAAACAGGTGTCGGAAAAGCTATTCATGAAGCGAATGACTTATTAAATCGAGCTATAAATCAAGATGCACCGTTATATCAAGGGGAAGGCACAAAAGAGAAGTCGAAGTCAACTGACAAAGAGCAGAAAAGTGGCTTTTATAAACATTTGATGAATGGTGTTTCGAACATGCTGCCATTTGTCGTTGGGGGCGGAATTTTAATTGCCTTATCCTTTTTCTGGGGAATTAACTCCGCCGATCCGGACAGCTCGGAATACAATGCGTTTGCTTATATGCTGAATACAATTGGTGGCGGAAAAGCCTTCTTCCTAATGGTTCCTGTACTTGCCGGCTTCATCGCTTCTAGTATTGCCGATCGTCCTGGTTTTGCACCAGGTATGGTTGGTGGTTTAATTGCTACAACCGTTACGGGAGCAGAAGGTGCTGCAGGTGGTTCCGGATTTCTCGGTGGACTTATCGCAGGTTTCCTCGCCGGTTATGTCACATTGCTCGTCAAAAAGGCATTCGAAAAATTACCAGATTCATTGGAAGGCTTAAAACCGGTCCTATTCTTCCCATTGTTTAGTGTTGCAATTACCGGATTAATCATGATGATAATCAACCCACCATTAACGAAAATTTACACAGGCCTAACAGCATTTTTAGAAGGCATGGGTGGTACAAACCAAGTACTGCTTGGAATTATCTTAGGGGCAATGATGGCCGTTGATATGGGTGGCCCCGTCAACAAAGCCGCCTACACATTCGGCATTGCCATGTTAGATGCACAAAACTATACGTTTATCGCAACAGTAATGGCAGCCGGGATGGTACCACCACTTGGCATGGCACTTGCAACAACGTTATTTAAAAAACGCTTTACCAAACAAGAACGCGAGGCAGGAAAAACATCTTACGCACTTGGAGCTTGTTTTATCACGGAAGGTGTTATTCCATTTGCCGCAGCCGACCCAGCCCGGGTAATTCCATCCGCTATGGTTGGAGCTGCTGTCACAGGCGGACTATCGATGCTATTTGATATCGGACTCCGCGCACCACACGGCGGTATTTTCGTAATCGGATTAGTCGATGGCGGCCTTGGAAAAGCGTTACTATATCTATTAGCAATTATCATCGGATCTATTGTCACAGCCCTACTCGTTGGGTTGTTAAAAAAGAATATCGAAAATGCAGCATAAAAGTAATCGAGCACCATCGGGTATGGTGCTCGATTTTTTATTCGGGGGCTTTCCGCGTTCATTCGGCGACTTTCTCCGTTTGTCCGGCGACTTTCCGCTTTCTTCCGGCGACTTCTCCCTCTCTTCCGGCGACTTTCCGCTTTCTTCCGGCGACTTCTCCCTCTTTTCCGGCGACTTTCTCCGTTTGTCCGGCGACTTTACCGTTTTTATAACGTGAACACCCCTAAAACGGCTTGGTGATCATCAACGCAATCACGATTAAAAAAATAACATTCTCTATTCGTTCATAAAAAAATAACTTCTTCGATAAAACATAGTACTCGTCTGGAATGTCATCACCAGTATAACTCTTCAGCAATGCTTTGATCGGCTTCGACCTTGGTGACAGAACAGTTGGGCCAAAACCAAGTGCGATTAAGAAAAGTATTAAACTTGTTACATACCAACCAGCATGGAATAGATACGGGTTCAAAGCTCCCATCCATAACCCGGTTACGAGTAACAATGTCCCCCCGACCATCACAAAAATGTGTAGCCGATTTCGTATCGCATAAGCGTGGCGTAATTCCGACATCGTAGTTGCCTTTGTTACAATATAAATCATGACAAAACCAGGTCCCATTCCTAATATTGCAGAAAAAATATGTATAAAGACTAGAAACATATAGAATGTCACGGGTTATTTACCTCCAACTAACAAAATCTACCTATATTATTATCATACACTAACTAGCACTATGTAGCGCTGTGACATTCGCCACTATCCATAATTTTTTTTGTAAAAGCTTTGTGTCTTGAATTGTTGTTTAATGGCAATTTCCATTCTTACCGATTTATCGGTGGGTAACACTTTTTATTGGTACCCGCCTCATCTTGCGTTGGTTTCGGTGAGTTTACTGCTTCAAATCATCAAGTTTTTCTCTAATCGACTTTATTTTTTCAAGTGTTTGCCTTTGCTCTACCTCATCATCCATCGCATCCATTGTCAGTAATTGCGTCAGTTTAAGTTCGAACTCGCGGATTTCATTTTCCTTATGCACATCCTGCTTTCTCAACATTTTATGCTCTAGAAAGGAATCATAATCCCCATGATAGTCAACAATGTCACCATTACCTAGTTCAATAAATCGATTTGCTACTCTTTTTATTAAATATCGATCATGAGAAACAAGCATGATCGCCCCGGGGTAGGAAGCTAATACCTCCTCCATCATTTCTTTTGTATCCACATCTAAAAAATTCGTTGGCTCATCCAGGACAAGAAGGTTTGCTTCACTGAAATACAAATGAAGAAATGCGACACGGCATTTTTCTCCCATGCTTAGATCGTTAATTTTTTTGAATACAGTTTCTCGTGAAAATAAAAAGCATCCAAGTATGGTCCGTGCCTCTGATTGCGTCATGCCCGGCAATTCCAGCATGCTATCAAGGATTGTTTTATCGCCATCTAAATTGTCTAGCTCTTGGGCAAAGTAGCCAATTTTTGTTTGTGGATTATACATCACCGCCCCTTGCATTGGTTGTAGTTTGCCAATAGCGAGTTTCAGCAGTGTCGATTTACCAGAACCGTTTGGGCCAACAACAGCAAGACGATCCCCTCTATTTACGGATGTTGTAAAATCGGAAAAAAGCATTTCTTTGTCATGATAGGAAAACGTGACATTGTCGATATGCAAAAGTCGTCTTGCCGAAAATCCACTTCCTTCCAAGTTTAACTGCAGTTGCTTATCGGATTGCGGTTTCGCTACTCGATTTGTTTCCAACCGTTCTAATTCCTTTTCCTTTGCTTTAAATCGGGACACATTCTTTTTCGCTTTTGACCGTGCAAAATCGTTCTGTCCTGCAGCTTTATGAGCTTGTTGAAACCACCGCTGATACCGCTGGATAGTTTGCAGCAGTTCCTCTCGCTTTTGCTTCTGTTTCCGGTAAAGGGTTTCCTGGGTTTGCTGTTCTATTTCCTTTTGTCTGCGATAGTCTGTATACCCACCGGCATATCGCCTGCATTCATCCGAGGTAAGTTCATAGATTTGATGTGCTGTTTTGTCTAAAAAGTACCGATCATGGGAGACAAATAGTACTGCTCCGGAAAAGTTTTGCAACCATTCTTCCAGCCACTCCATTGTCTCTTTGTCCAAATGATTTGTCGGCTCATCCATCAAAATGCATGCCGGGTTCTGCATCATCAGACGGGCTAACTGTACACGTGTCTTCTGCCCACCACTTAACTGCTGAAAGGAATTTTCCCATGTTAACTCATCTAGGTTAACCTCTTGTAGGCACCTTTCTACTTCACTTTCAAGGTTATATCCGTCCAATGTTAAAAACTGATTATAAATCGTATTATATTGTTCTAGTAATTCAGTATTAGAATTGTCCAATTGTCCTTGAATTTGTTCAAGTTCTTTTTTTAAGTAATAGCGTTTTTTTGCAGCCGATTGAACATAATCAATCACCGTAATGGATGGATCAACATTCGGTTCCTGTTCAAGCATACCCCATTGCTCTAGTGGAATAAACCGCGTTATGTCACCATCCTCGAATTGTAACCGTTCAAGCAATCCATTTAATAATGTCGTTTTCCCTGAACCATTCCGTCCAAATAATGCGATATGCTCCCCCTTTTTAAGTTCTAGATCAATATCATTAAATAGTGTTTTTCCGTTCCATTCCTTCCGAAGTCCCTTTGCTTTAAAAATAAACATATCCATTCCCCCACTCATTTTTTTCATAAAAAAACACAGGATTCTGTCCTGTGAATGAATGCAATGGAGACATGGATATACCAAAATAAAAGCGGTGGATAAAACAGCCGAGTGGTCGGTCAAAACACACCTTGGCTATCAAAGTTCCGTAAAGTACGGTTATCCTGCAAAAAGTACACACGTATCCCATTTGTTTCATTCACAGAAACGTTATCTTGATACTATTCTCAAGATTAATTGGAATAAACGTGGGTTTACTTCATCGCAGGATAGAACCCCCTTCATGTATTATTGCTTTTATCATAACGATGTGAATTGTTACTGTCAATAGTTTCTAGAAATTATGATTGTTCCTTCCAAATTTTCATCGGATCCTTTTGTCCGTCACTTAGTGGCATTTGTTTCATTTTTATTGATCGTTCTTCCTTTGCCTTTTGCAAATCCTCATAAATTGCCTTTGACTTTCCCAATCCCGCTTCAACCGCATCATCGACTGAATTGCAGTAATAGACCTGATCAATCCCGGCAAAACTCATGGCAGTTAAACACATTAGACATGGTTCACCGCTTGCATACATGGTATACCCCTCTAAAACAGTCGTATGCATCTTTTTCTGTGCACGTCTTATTGCCATCATTTCCGCATGCCCACTTACGTCAAAACGCTTATGTAATTCGTTCACCCCTTCTGCCACAAGATGGCCATTTTTGACTAATACAGCTCCGAACGGCTGACCACCTTCCTGCACATTTTCTGTTGCCAATTCAATAGCACGTTCCATGAATTTATCCATCATGCATCCGCCTTTATTTTTGACTTGCCTGCATTATATCATTACATAATGAATTTTACGTTTCTTTTAAAAAATGAAACTATTCCGTTAGAATAACTGCATTTTCTAGCTTAAATTTCATCCAATTTCACCGTCACCATCCGAAAATGACCCAATTCAGGCTGATTGACAACCACATTTAAACCAAAACTTTCTAATCCGCCAATCAGCGGCTGGCTTGGTGTGGCAAATGGATTTCGAATATCGTCCCTACTGGAGCTTGCTTTACAATCAAAAATTTCATTTCACGGATGCTCCCCCTTAAGAATCCGCTCACGAACATCAATGACAGCTCGCTTTCCTTCCAACTGCACATCTAGCAATTTATTCACCACGATCTACCATAGGAATTTGGTTCACTACTTAACATTTCATAACAAGAATGGAAACATCGCTTAATGCTTTCAGTGCATGTCTTTCTTTTGGATCCATATGCAGAATCGTTTCTGCATTAATGGTGTGTGTCTCATTATTTATTGTGAATTCCACACTACCGCTTTTCACAAAAATGAACACGTGCTTTGGTGAATCATGTTCTTTTACTATTTCACCTTCCATAAGTTTGATATGCATAATTTCCCGTTCATCATCGCGGAAAACTCTTTTAGCTTCCACTGGCTTCGTTAGTTCATGTGAAACAGAAATAAGTTCCATTTAGGTCACTACCCCTCCAACAATTTTATAGTTCCTAGTTTAATCACCCATAGTATATCTAAAACATCCATGAAATAACGTGATGATCATCACACTTAATTTATATTTATGAGACGCTTTCCTTTTCAAAATTTTTATTCCTTTTAATTTCGCATGATATAAACTGTGTACTAATTACCGCTACGGAAATACACTTCGCTTTCCGGGGGCGGCTGCTGAGCCTCCTCGTGCTAACGCACTGCGGGGTCTCACCGATGCCTTTCCTCCCCCAGGAGTCTCAGCGTATTTCCTCCGCTGGGTATAGTGCGTTGCAATTTCCAACATCTATTGCTGGATCAAATAACAAAAATTATAGTCCATTTTTAATATAATTGATTTTCGTTTCGGGTAGTCGACTCCTCGAAAAAGAAAAGCACTTTTCCTTCGTACGATGTATCGCTGTCGAAGCTTTCCATGTCCTATGGGGTCTTCAGATGGTTCCTTTTCCCATTGGATTCCCGCATTTTCCCGAGCCTTAGAATAACTTCCTAATCAAATGAGAAGAAAACCATGAAACATTGATACAATAACTACTCTCTAACCAGAAAACCACTACCAGCGGAGGCAGAATACTTAGACTCCTTGAAAATACAGATCCATTTTCTACGTGCGATGTAACGCTGCCGAAGCATTCCTTGTCCTGTGGGAACAGCACGTGTCCGAAGACCCCGCAGTAAGCGCACTTTGCTTCCAAGGGGGCTGAGGCCGTGCCCACGGAAAGCGAAGTATTCTGCCGTAGCGGGTTAATGCACTCAGACCCATTAAAGTTAGAGATAGCATCGCGAAAAAACTTTTCACTAATATCCACTGTTTGCAGAAAACAACAATCTTTTATAAGCTAGCTATTTTCCAAAAAGTAAAGAAAAACTAATCTTTTTTGATTTAAATTACCTTTTCGGTTACACTTACTTTAATTGATAATAATTATCATTTATGCATTGAAATGACATAGGAGATGATTTAGTGGAAGAAGTAAAAGAACAAACTACGATTGCAAGCGTTATCCGCGAACGACGATCCGTAAAAAAAGGCTACAATAATAAACCTGTTACAAAAGAAGCAGTATTGGAATTATTAGAAGATGCAATTTGGGCACCAACCCATGGGCTACGACAACCATGGCGCTTTATTTTTGTCGGACCAGAACAAAAACAAAGCTTTGCCAAGCAAGTTGCTACAACCTATCCAAAAGAAAGGCAGGAAAACCGCGAAGAATATCTAAACGAACCAAATGCATTCCTCGCTATCATTATGCAAGTTCCGGAAACCGAAAAACAATACGATGAAAACTTCGGTGCCACCGCAAGTATGATCCAAAACTTTTGGCTGTTAGCATGGGAAAAACAGCTTGGTGTTGTATGGAAAACAAACCCCCACATATACGACCCGAAAATGAAGGAAATCTTAAATGTGGGCGAAGATGAAAAAATTGTTGGCCTTCTACATCTTGGCTATTTTGATAAAGGGCCAGTCAAAAAAGATAGAATTTCGGTTGTTGAGAAGTTTTCGACGTTTAAAGGATAACGTAAGTAAAAAGACATCAAAGGTTTTTATAACCTATGATGTCTTTTAATATTTCACCTATTCCTCATCCCAAACCGCACTTTTCAGCATTCTATCATTCTCATGACGCTCTATTGCTAGCTCAATCAACTGATCAATCAGCTCCGGATAAGAAATACCGCTCACTTCCCATAGTTTTGGATACATACTGATTCTAGTAAAGCCTGGTAACGTGTTCACTTCATTCACATAAATGTCACCGGAATCTGATAGGAAAAAGTCAACGCGTGCAAGTCCTTCACACTGAAGTGTAGTGAATGCATCTACTGCAACTTGTTGAACTTTTTTCACCATTTCCTCAGACAACTCAGCCGGTATTGCCAATTCCGCGCCTTTTTCATCAATATACTTCGATTCATACGAGTAAAATTCTGTATTTGGCAGAATTTCACCTGGTAAAGATGCAATGGGTTCTTCATTGCCAAGTACTGCACATTCAATTTCACGGCCGACAACACTTTCTTCAATGACTACTTTATGATCATATTGAAATGCAGCCGCAATTCCCTTTTCAAACTCTTCCTTAGTAGAAACCTTGCTGACACCAACTGATGACCCTTGATTTGCCGGTTTAATAAACATTGGCGTTCCCAAATGCGCGACAATATCTTCATAAACAATTTTATCTTTCTTCGCCCTCGTAAACGCAAACCCTTTAGCAACATTTATACCTGATGCCTCTAACAGGCGTTTGGCAATTTCCTTGTCCATACAGATCGAGGAGCCTAATACACTTGGGCCAACAAAAGGGAGATTTGCGAAACGCAGCATCCCCTGCAAACTACCATCCTCTCCTAACGTCCCATGAACAATCGGAAATACCACATCTAGTTGATCAAGACTTACAGCGCTTGTTGCATTAATCAGCTGATTTCCGTTCTCACCTGGAACAATTGCCACATTTTCATTTGATTTATTTAACTGAATTAATTTCGGGTTTTCCGCATTTAATAAATAGGAGGATTGGTCATTCAAATGCCATTTCCCCTGTTTATCAATACCAATTAATACAACATCATATTTATCTTTATCAATTGCTTCCACA
This sequence comes from Virgibacillus sp. FSP13, assembly GCF_054048505.1. Lineage (NCBI taxonomy): Bacteria > Bacillati > Bacillota > Bacilli > Caryophanales > Bacillaceae > Virgibacillus > Virgibacillus sp. FSP13. The sequence goes on from NZ_JBSVKG010000024.1 coordinate 27,559, forward strand.
ATGTTTTTCGCTGACTGTAGGGATACTTCATGTTCTGCGGATTTACCGCCAAAAATAATTCCCACTTTTTTCTTTTTCATTAAGAGAACTCCCTTTTATAAAAAATTCATATGTATTTAAAATAGCATAAAACAGCTTGTTTGCGACAGTCGGAATCAAATTTAAGATAAAATATTTCACTCCTAAAATTTGTACTACTGTGGATTTGTCTTTTAAAAAACAGCCTTTACTTATAAAGGAATGAGAACCATTAGAAGCTGTTTTTGATTTTTTCATTAAATGATAGCAAAATGGGTATAATTGCGGAGTTAACCCGTTTTAATGGAAGGATTGATGATCAAGAACAAGCTATGTATGGGGAAACCTTAAGAGATGATTAGAAATATGTCAGCGCACTACTGGTAATGAGCAGTACGCTTTAGGGTGTTGACAAGTTATCTTTTGAGAATACAACAGAATACGTCCATATTATTAAACTCGTTCAATTCCGTTCAAATCATAATAGACATTTTTTGCCCTAAAGGGGGAAGGATTTGTATACTGTAATTTTAGTTTCTCAAAATCACTTATTCGTTTTGGGAAGTAATAAGGTTTGTCAAACTTTAGTTTATCGTCTCTAAGCCACCCTGGAACTTCTATGCGATGAATTTGTAAATAATAATCTATCAATGGTGATACCTTCGTTAAATACGTCAACTCTGCATCACTACATGAATTTATATCCATTGGTATACGCAGATTCTCCATAAATTCCTTGTCTTTTGATTTTAACAGTTCTAATAGTTGGTTTAAACTCGTGTCCTCATCTGAATACGAAAATAAGGATTGTAAATACTTATTTCCAATCATAGCCTAAGTCCTCTCCTAAATATTTTATAAACGTCATTTGCCTTTCACCGATAAGCGTTAGTGGTATATAATCACTAAAGACATTAAGAAGTTCTTTTTTTGTTGTAATGTTTAAATCTTTACAAAGTATATAGGCATCAAAAAAATCTTTAGAAGGTTCAGGTCTGGCAGCTAATAGTTTCATTGCTAGCAACTGTTCAGCCTTAGGTTTCAGTATTTTTAAGTTTGAGTAAATTTTGTAGGTCTCTTTATTTTCTTTAAGAATGGACTTTAGTGGTTCTTTAATTTCCTCATTTATCCATCCATCAGAAAGATTAAAAGTGAATTTAATAAGGTTTAATATATTTTCTAGCAATTTTGCATTTGCTTCGCTAAATACGCAATCAATATCTTTAGTGGCTGGTCTATTGTCATACACTATTGTCATAATGGAATCGCCATAAATAGTCAGCTCAAGCTGAAGCTGGTTTTCTTTCAGTCGTTCGTTTAGATAATCAAATATGTTTAACAGTTTATCTTTATCCATTAATCCAATATTATTAGATTCCGTCATACTACTCCCCCCTGAATTGCAGAATTTCTGTACATATTAATTATACCATTTCTGGTACGATTTATAATCTGTTCTTATATAGTCACTGCACCATGGTCAGATACTTACCACAAAAAGTAAAAGCTGTTTCTAAAAGATTGTTGTTTTTGAAGTTGTGTCTAATTAATATTTTTTCACAAGCAACAAAAAATGCGAAAACAGACAAAGTAAAAAATGGTTAAGAAAAAACTTCTTGCAAAAATTCATCTTTTCCCCTTGACATCTAAAACCAAATCCCCTATTATTAATCTCAATAATTAAATTCACGAACAGTGATGACGAAGAATAGTACTCTTTCCAAGTACTTTTAGAGAGCTGGTGGTTGGTGTAAACCAGTAGTATTGGTTAGATGAATGGACTTCTGAACTTCCAAACCGAACCATATTTGCAGTAGGCTTTGGCGAACGTCTCATCGTTACAAGAGACAAATATTAAGTAATGATACTTGATATTACCAAAGCGAGCTGTTTTTTAGCTAATAAAGGTGGTACCACGGGTTCCTCGTCCTTTTGGGATTGGGGGACCTTTTTGTGTACCCAAAATACGTAACTGCATATATATAAATCGCTGAGTAAGAAGAGTAAGCTTTACCTGAAGCGTTATAGAGAGCCGGTGGTGGTGTAATTCCGGCACGTGGATAAAAGCTGAATGGCCTTACAAGAGGTTTCTTGAACAAAAGTAGGGAAACACGGAGCTCCGCCGTTATACGGATAGGATATAAGGATAGTCGTATGCACTAGGCATGGCCGTTGCTGTAGAAAAACAATGGTTTACTATCCCGTATCCGAACAAGATGAAAGCCAGCATCAGCCGGTTTTCAACAGAGGTGGTACCGCGGTCACAATCGTCCTCTATAAACACATCCACATGTGTTTATAGAGGACTTTTTTATTTCTAAAACAAAGTCGGAAACACACTAGTCGCTGGGCGCTCGATCCGGACGTGGCCTAACATGAATACAAAACGAAAGGGGTTTTAACAAGTGACAACACTCCCATATAAAGTAATCAAGCAAAATGCCGATACACTAACACCGATCACGATCTTTAGCCGATTAACCGGAAAGAAAAAATTCCTGCTCGAAAGTTCATTCCAGCATGAACAGAAAGGAAAATTTTCATTTATTGGAGCAAATCCATATCAAGAAATTATTGGCGAAGGGAGCACTACAAAGGTTTTGCACCATGATAGTGGCGAGCAGAAAGAATTATCCGAAGAGCCATTACAGTATGTCCAAAAACATTTGCCAAAGATAGAAACAAATCTCCCCTTCCCTTTTTACGGCGGGGCTATTGGGTATATTGGTTATGATGCCATTCGGCAATTCGAGGATATTGGTGAAGCTTTGCCGGATGAGCGGAGCATGCCAGATATTCATCTGATGTTCTACCAAGATGTCATTGTATTTGAGCACCGAACCGAAACCGTTTATTTGATTGCTATAAATCTTGATGGACAGCCAGAAAAAGCACTCGATGAGCGTCTAGGACATTTACAGGATGTACTAAACAATAATCAGAAAATATCTGGTACTGATGAAATTGATCCTGTTTATTTTCGACCGGAAATCACAGAAGCTGCTTTTAAAGAAAAGGTTAGAACCGCCAAGGAGCGGATTCAGCGAGGAGACATTTTTCAAGTTGTGTTATCGCAACGGATGAAAGCCAAATTTTCCGGCAATCCCTTTTCCTTTTACCGAAAGCTAAGAAAGGCAAATGCTTCCCCTTATATGTTTTATATCGATTTTGACGATTATCTCGTATTAGGTGCATCACCAGAAAGTTTAATTCAAACGTCCGGTAATAAAGTTATTACCAATCCAATTGCAGGAACGCGAGCTCGTGGACGGACAGAGGAAGAAGAAGCGATGCTGGAAAAAGAGCTTCTCACAGACGAAAAAGAACTTGCGGAACACCGGATGTTGGTCGATTTAAGCAGAAATGATCTTGGCCGTGTATGCGAGGTTGGCAGTATTACAATTCCAACCTATATGAAGATCGAAAAATACCAGCATGTGATGCACATTGTCTCCGAGGTTCATGGAAAGTTGAAGATGGGGATGTCAAGTTTAGAAGCACTGAGCGCCTGCCTCCCAGCGGGTACTGTGTCCGGGGCACCAAAAATCCGCGCGATGCAAATCATTAATGAATTGGAAGAAACGAAACGTGGTGCCTATGCTGGCGGAATCGGCTATATCAATTTCAATCACGATCTAAACATTGCACTTGCCATTCGTTCGCTTGTCATTAAAGAAGAAATTGCCTACTTGCAGGCTGGTGCTGGAATTGTGTACGACTCAGATCCGGAAAAGGAATTTCAAGAAACATTACACAAAGCAAAGTCATTAATGGAGGTGGCCCAATATGATCTTACTCATTGATAACTATGATTCATTCACGTATAACCTGTATCAATATTTCTCAGAGGAAAACGAACAGGTCAACGTTGTCCGGAATGATGAGATCAATTTAGCAGAAATAGAAGCATTAGATCCGGATGCAATCGTTATTTCGCCTGGTCCCGGATTACCAGATCAGGCAGGTATTTGTATCAAAATGGTCAACACTTTTTATAAAAAAATACCCATTTTAGGTGTTTGTTTAGGCCATCAAGTTATTGCCGCTGCATTAGGGGCAACGATCAAACAGGCGGATACGATCAAGCATGGAAAAACATCAAGGATTACCCATAACGGGTTAGGTTTATTCAGTTACTTATCTCAGCCGCTAGAGGTGATGCGGTACCATTCACAAATCGTTGATCAAGCGTCCCTCCCGATGGAGCTTGAAATTACTGCTACATCATTAGATGACAATGAAATTATGGCAATCAAGCATCGGAGGTATCCAGTATATGGTGTACAATTCCACCCCGAATCAATCGGAACCGATACTGGGAAGAACATTATACAGAACTTTTTAGCAGAGATTAGAGAGGAGACTAGGTATGAGAAATTATCTTGAAAAATTGGCAAATAAACAAGACTTATCGTTGAGCGAGGTGAAAGAAGCAGCTTCCCAATGCTTCACAGACCAAATTTCAGACAGTGAAATTGGAGCGTTTCTCATCGCATTACGCGCAAAGGGTGAAACAGCGGAAGAGATTGCCGGACTCGTTCAGATTATCCGCGAACATTCATTACAAACAACAAACAGCATACCAAACGCGATGGATAACTGTGGAACTGGCGGTGATGGCTCCAATAGTTTCAACATTAGTACTACCGCTGCATTTGTCATTGCTGGTGCCGGTGTTACCGTTGCAAAGCATGGCAACCGCAGTATTTCAAGCAAAACCGGCAGCGCAGACGTTTTGGAACAATTGGGCATTTCACTAGCATTATCAAAGGAACAAGTAGAAGAGATTTTAAGCGAAAATAAAATTGCTTTTCTATTTGCACCAAATGTCCATCCAAAAATTAAACGCTTCATGAAGGTTAGAATGGATTTGCGAATTCCGACGATCTTCAATTTAATCGGGCCACTAACAAATCCTGTTGAACTAAACACACAATTACTCGGGGTGAACCGGCGTGATGTGTTACCAATGATGGCAGAAACGTTAAACAAACTTGGGCGTGAGCGCGCGATTGTTATTAATGGTGCGGGGTACATGGATGAAGCATCACTAGCCGGCGAAAACCACATTGCATTGCTTAATAAAGGAAGCGTGACTTCGTTCACCCTTCACCCTTCAGAAGTGGACTTACCTGTTTACGATAACGACCAAATCCGTGGTGGAGATGCCAAGAAAAACGCCGAAATTTTACGTAACGTTTTAAATGGAGAACCAGGCCCTCATCTTGACACCGTCCTATTAAACGCTGGACTTGGCTTATATGCAAATGGTGCAGCAACAACGATCCAAGAAGGTGTCGCAATGGCCAAAGAAAGCATCATGTCAGGTGCTGCAATGGAGAAATTGCAAAACTTAATTTCTTACAGTAAGAAAATTCATAGTGAGGCGATATAAATGACGATTTTAGATGAAATTTTACAGCAAAAGCGTAAGGAAATAGCACAATTAAAAGCAGTCGGGGGTGAGTTTGCCCATACATCCGAACAAACAACACCTTCCATCAGAAAGACGTTTATGGACTCACAAAATATGAACGTCATTGCCGAGATTAAACGAGCATCACCGTCTAAAGGTGCCATCCATATGGAGGTAGATCCGGTCGAACAGGCGAAGCGATATGCGACATTGGGCGCAGGAGCCATATCTATATTAACCGACGAAACGTTTTTTCATGGATCAATGGATGATTTAAGAGCAGTACGGGCAGCAGTAGACATTCCTTTATTATGCAAGGATTTTGTAATTGATGAAGTCCAGATTGATCAAGCAAAAGCAGCCGGAGCGAATATTATTCTTCTTATCGTTGCCGCGTTGGAAAAGGATCAGCTGCGGAAACTTTACAACTATGCAAAGAATTTAAACCTGGATGTACTCTGTGAGGTGCACAATGAGGAGGAAATGGAGATTGCCGTAGAACTTGATGTCGACATTATTGGGATTAACAATCGTAATCTAAAAACCTTTGAAGTTGACCTGCATGTGACGGAAAAACTTGCGCCAAGGCTCCGAAATTCCGCCACTTTACTAATTGGCGAAAGTGGGGTCAAATCACTTACTGATGTGGAACGATTGAAGAATGCTGGTGTGAAGGGTGTATTAGTTGGCGAAACATTAATGCGTTCTGATAACCTAACCAAAACATTTCAAGACTTGCGGGTTCCGTTTACAAAAGGACAGATCCCACATGCTCGTTAAAATTTGTGGGATTACAACACACGTAGCAGCAAATACAGCAGTTAAGACGGGGGTGGATTTTATTGGTTTTGTATTTGCCCCTAGTAAGCGTCAAATAACGCCTGATAAAGCCTCAGAGCTAGCGGTCACTCTTCCTTCGACAGTTAAAAAGGTTGGTGTTTTCGTAAATGAGTCATTGGAAAAGGTAAAAAGCATTGCTGAACAAGTTGGTCTCGACTTCATCCAATTACACGGAGATGAATCACCGGAATATGCAAAATCGTTAGCTATCCCAATTATAAAAGCTTTCTCCATGAAACCGGAAAATTTTGCGGTGATAGAATCATTCCCATGTGATTACTATTTGCTAGACAGTCCAAAAGGGGCAAATCGTGGTGGAAACGGCACGACATTTGACTGGGAATTGCTCAGGGAAGTAAATCTTGATCCAGAAAAAATTATCCTTGCCGGTGGTCTCCAGCCAGAAAATGTACAGGATGCGATTGCAGCTGCCCGTCCTGCCGGCGTTGACGTTTCGAGCGGTGTAGAAACAAATGGACATAAAGACGTGAACAAAATCAAACAATTTATCACAAACGCAAAACGAAAGGATGAGCAAATTGACAACATATACAATGCCTGATAAACAAGGACGTTACGGGAAATTTGGCGGCAGGTTCGTACCGGAACTACTAATGCCTGCTTTGCTAGAATTAGAGGAAGCATATGAAAAAGCAATGAAGGATCCTGCATTTACCGAGGAACTAGACTATTATTTAAAGCAATATGTTGGACGGGAAACGCCATTATATTATGCCGAAAACATCACTAACCAACTTGGCGGGGCAAAAATCTTCTTAAAACGTGAGGATTTAAACCATACCGGTGCACACAAAATCAACAATACAGTTGGGCAGGCATTACTGACTAAACGAATGGGAAAACGAAAAGTTGTCGCGGAAACAGGTGCTGGACAACATGGTGTCGCAACAGCCACTGTTTGTGCACTGCTTGATTTGGAATGTGTCGTATTTATGGGAGAAGAAGATATCCGCCGGCAAAAGCTAAATGTTTTTCGGATGGAATTATTAGGAGCCAAGGTCGAAAGTGTCTCACAAGGTAGCGGTACATTAAAAGATGCTGTCAATGAAGCACTGCGTTACTGGGTCAGTCATGTGGAAGACACCCACTACATTTTAGGATCCGTTGTCGGTCCACATCCTTTTCCAAAAATCGTCCGCGACCTTCAATCCGTCATTGGATCAGAAACTAGGAAACAAATGCTGGAACAGACTGAAAATCTACCAGATGCTGTTGTTGCATGTGTCGGCGGCGGTAGTAACGCAATGGGGATGTTTTATCCATTTATCGAGGATGAAACTGTAAAATTGTATGGTGTTGAGGCTGGCGGTGCAGGAATTGCCACGAACAAACACGCGGCAACATTAACCGCGGGAGATATTGGTGTACTTCATGGAACGATGACACATTTATTACAGGATACCCACGGGCAAATACAGGAAGCCTTTTCGATTTCAGCAGGCCTTGATTATCCTGGTGTTGGCCCAGAGCACAGCCATCTAAGCGATACATCACGTGTAACCTACACGTCCATTACCGATGATGAAGCGTTAAAGGCATTCCAGTATTTATCCAAAACGGAAGGAATTATTCCAGCATTGGAAAGTGCTCATGCAGTCGCATATGCGATGAAGCTGGCAAAAGAAATGGATGAAACAAAGTCACTTGTCATTTGTCTTTCAGGACGTGGCGATAAAGATGTGGAACAAGTAAAAGCTGCTTTGGAGGGGAATAAAAATGGGTAAACAACGTATTGAGGAAGTTTTTCAGGAAAAATTAGCTGCTAGTCAAAAATTGTTTGTTCCCTATATTATGGCTGGTGATGGAGGGTTAGATTGTTTAGAAGAACGTTTGCTGTATTTGCAGGACTGTGGTGCTTCTGCAGTAGAGCTTGGCATCCCCTTTTCTGATCCAGTAGCAGACGGCCCAACTATTCAAGAAGCAGGTATTCGAGCACTGGATAACGGGACAACGCTCGCCTCTGTTTTCAAGACATTAGAAGGCGTTAGGGATAAGCTTAGCATGCCAATCATATTTATGGCCTATTTAAATCCGATCTACAAATATGGCATCGAAAAGTTTGCTGCGGATTGTGAGCAGGCAGGCGTGGACGGTATTATTATTCCCGATTTACCACTTGAAGAAGAAGCACTCATGACCGGTAATTTACAAGAAAAATCAATCGCATTGATCCGCTTGGCATCTTTAACCAGCCCAGAGGAACGTCTTCATGAAATAGCCAACCGGACAGAAGGCTTCTTATACGCTGTTTCGGTTAAAGGAACGACCGGAGCCCGAGCTACCCATCATACGAATATAAAGGAATACTTGCAAGGGTTAACAGAAATGACTGATGTTCCTGTTTTAGCAGGGTTTGGTGTATCGAACCCAGATCAAGCAAAGGAACTAGGATCTGCTTGTAATGGGGTTATTGTCGGAAGTAAAATTGTGGAGTTATTGCATCATGGGAAGTTGGATGAGATTAAACAGTTGATCCAGGAAAGTATCCATAATACCGGTGTTAGTTCCGGTACACGCTAATTTTTGTCGAATAAAAAAGTGCATCTGCATGCTGAAGCTGACAGCAGCCGATGCACTTTTTTAATGCAAAACCAATCATTTTCCCTGCCTTCTCTTCGCTTCATCATAATCCTCCTGTGAAATCTCCCCTTTTTCCAGTCTTTCTTTCATCAGATCAAGTGAACCACTCGCAGAATTTTTGCCAGCCCGGAAACGATAAATAATAAACAGTAAAATAATCAATATAATAATTGAAAATACTAATCGAGAGGAAAATGAATCGAATGTGAACATAGTTTTATTATCACCTCTAAGTATCTTTTACCTTTTTTGTCTTATCCTAATCATTGTTTAATTTATCCCCAAAAAGGACAAAATAGTAATATATAATGGTTGTAATTGGAGGAATTTGAATTGAAACGATTCATACATATTATCCTCGCATTGTCACTATTCATACTATTAACTGCATGCGGAAGTCAACAAAATGATAGCAATGCCCCTAATGATGATAGTGCCAATTCAGATGCGCAGGACCAAAATAATAATGCAAATAATAATGATGAAAATAAAACAGATATGGCCGAGATGATGGGAGAACTGGATTATGCTGATTTCGAATTGGAAGCTAGCTATAGTAATGATAAGGAGTACGAGGTAGAAATTGAACGGGAATACAATACCGAATTCGCTGATGCAAAAATAGAAGACTCAGTAAATGATGTTTATAAGAAGGGGGAGGAAGCCTTTCATGATCTCTACCCTAAAGTCAAAAAACTTTCCATTACCCAGGATACAAAAAAGGCAGAAATTATTGATCAGATTTTAAAAGCCTTTGACCTACCAAATGATTATACAAAATTCGAAGTTGAAATTACCTTTAAGGATAAGACAAAACTTGAATACGAAGACAGAAAATAATACAAGGCCTTCTATTATGATTAGAGGCCTTTTTGCTCTTCTTCATTCCGTAACTAAAGCGTCATCCATGCTCGATCATTGCTCCAGTCAATTTGAACAGGCAAATCAAAAAGGCGCGATAAATGTTCTTTTGTTAACATCTCCTCTCGTTTTCCCCTACCATAAATCGTTCCCTGCTTTAGCAAGAGTGTATGTGTAAAAATAGGCATGATTTCTTCTATGTGATGGGTTACAAACAGGATCGTTGGTGCATTTTTCTGTATAGCTATTTGGTTAATAGTATTCATTAATTCCTCACGAGAAATAAAATCAAGTCCGTTTGTTGGTTCATCTAATATAAGTAAGTTCGGTGATCCCATCAAACCTCGTGCGATAAGGATCTTTTGCTTCTCCCCCTGAGAACAAGTTTGATAAGTTCTTCCCCGTAAGTGACCGAAGTGAAGTTGTTCCATAATTTGGTAGGATTTTTCAAAATCATCTTCTGTTGGATTTTCATACAACCCGATCGACGCAAATTTTCCGCTGACAACAATATTCTCGACGCGCTCTGTCTCCTTCATTCTTTCTTGAAGGGATGAGCTAACCCAGCCAATTGATTTTCGCAACTCCCGGATATCCGTTTGCCCGAACGACTTCTCTAGTATGCTGACCCTTCCCTTCGTTGGCCAAATATAGCCGTTTATCATGTTCAATAAAGTTGTTTTGCCTGACCCATTTAGTCCAAGAATAGCCCAATGTTCTCCATTTACAACCTCCCAATCGATATCTGATAAGATTTCTTCCCCTTGCCTTTTCCACGAAACTTGCTGCATATCTACTATTTTATTCAATCCTATTCCTCCCCCGCTCTAACAAACGCATCTACCAATCACATTTATTACGAAATTTTCTTATATATTACAGATGGTTAATTACAAAAACAACCTATTTGACCTAATTTTTAGATTCCACTATGCAGCCTCGAACTTCTCGGTCCTATTCATCCTCTTTAACACGCACCATAAGCAGGAAAATTTCCGGAACAGATAAATTTTCCAATTTGCTTTACAATTTACATCTCTCCCTTTACTATAGAATTGTTAAATAAAATAAAAAAATCACTAGGGGAGCTTTTTTTAGCTGAGAAGAACATCTTCGTTCTGACCCTTCGCACCCGATCTAGGTAATACCAGCGTGGGGAAGTGTAGTCGCATGTATCATTCATACAAACGGGCTGCATTCCACTGGGTGCAGCCCATTACTTTTCAGGTTATTAACAGTACCAACATCAACATAAGGAGGCGATTCATGTGCGTGATGAATGGCTATTTATCGATACTGGGATATGTGATGCTGCGGTTAATATGGCACTCGATGAGATGCTGTTGCAATGGCATAGTGAGGGGAAAATACCACCAATTTTGCGTTTCTATCAGTGGTCTACCCCAAGCCTTTCCTTAGGTTATTTTCAGGATGTCGATAAAGCAATTGATTTGCAAGCATTAGACCGTTACCAGATCCCCCTTGTTCGCCGTCTAACAGGAGGAAGCGCTGTTTTACACGATGATGAGCTAACTTACAGCATTATCATTGCAGAGGATAAACCATATATCCCAGCATCAGTCGGAGAGGCTTATTACATACTTTCAAAAGGGATTTTTGCAGGGTATACCAAGTTAGGTATTACAGCAAATTATGCAGAAACAAACAAGGCAGAAAAGAGCCGCTCAGCCGTATGTTTTGAAAAACCTGCGTTGTATGAATTAATGGCTGACGGTAAGAAAATATCGGGAAATGCCCAGACACGCCAAAAAGGGGTACTACTGCAACACGGATCGATACCAAGATCAATCAATAAAACAATGCTTTTTGATTTGTTCCACTTTCCAAGCGAGGAAATCCGGGAAAAGAAAAGAAAGGCTTTTGATCAAAAAGCAACAGCTATTAATCAAGAAACAAATCAACATGTATCTATGGACACCATGAAAGACGCGTTTAAAAGAGGCTTCGAAACAGGAGTAGACATTGAGCTATTTCCATTCGAACTAACCAATGAACAATGGAATGAAGTGTACCAGCTTGCTGAAATAAAATATAGCAGTAACGATTGGAACTTCAAACATAATCTAAGGAGCGTGTACTAAATGGCTAAACAAGAGGAATACATACGGAAACCGGAATGGTTAAAAACGAAAATCAACACAAACCAATCCTACCGGGGACTTAAGAAACTAATGCGTGATAAGAAATTGAATACGGTTTGTGAGGAAGCTCGCTGTCCAAATATCCACGAATGCTGGAGTGAACGAAAAACGGCAACATTTATGATTTTAGGTGATACCTGTACCCGCGGCTGCCGTTTCTGTGCAGTAAAAACCGGATTGCCAAATGAACTAGATTGGGGAGAACCCGCTCGTGTTGCTGAATCCGTAGCGATCATGGGCTTGAAGCACGTTGTCGTCACAGCCGTAGCACGGGATGACCTAAATGACGGCGGTGCAGCCGTATTTGCGGAAACCGTTCGGGCAATCCGTCGGGCAAACCCTGGTTGTACCATTGAAATCTTGCCATCTGATATGAAGGGTGATTACGAAAGCCTGCATACACTAATGGATAGTGAACCAGATATTTTTAATCATAACATTGAAACCGTACGCAGATTAACCAAACGAGTTCGTGCACGGGCAATGTATGATCGTTCATTACAATTGTTACAACGAGTGAAAGAAATTGCTCCGAATACACCAACGAAGTCTAGCATTATGGTTGGACTGGGTGAAGAAAAGGAAGAAATCATCCAAGCAATGGACGATTTGTTAGCACATGATGTGGACATTATGACAATCGGACAATATTTACAGCCTACGAAAAAGCACTTAAATGTAGAACGCTATTATCATCCAGACGAATTTGCCGAGCTAAAGGAAATTGCTCTAGAAAAAGGTTTCCGCCACTGTGAATCAGGACCGCTTGTCCGCTCTTCCTATCACGCTGATGAGCAAGTAACACAAGCATCAGCACAAAGAAGAATTAACTACATGAAGGGTGTTGAGGAACAAGAAGCTAAAGCGGTGGATTTCAAATCTTGGTTTTTTAATCAAAACTAGAACGAAAACGGAAGCCCATACAAGGGGAAAAAATAACCGTGCAGCCATAAAATTATGGTTGCACGGTTAAAACTTTTTAGCATATTAGTTGAAGAAAATGCAAAAATGTATTATCATTTTTCTTGTGATTTTAAATGATCATGATTTTACGCTGGTGTAGCACAGTTGGTAGTGCACTTCACTCGTAATGAAGGGGTCGGGGGTTCAAATCCTCTCACCAGCACTGACGAGGGTTCAAGCCACTTTGTTGTGAAGAGGTCTTGAGCACATTACATTTTCAACCTCCCATGAGCTTAACACATGGGAGGTATTTTTATGTTAATTGAAACTGTTCAAAAGGAATTCATTGCAGACAAACGATTTGAAGGTCTGAAGGAGAATTCAATCATTAGTTATCAGAACTTGTTCAGGCACTGGAATGAATGGTTGAACGCCAAAGAAATCATACACATTGAGGACTTATCACAGCGGATTATCAAACGTTATTTAATCTATTGCACAGACGAACTTCAGAATAAACCAAAGACAGTGAACAGTAAATTGAGATTGCTTCGGGTATTCGCTAAGTGGCTATACTTGGAAAAACTCACTGATTCCATTCTTACCCAAGGTATAAAGACACAGCGAGAAGACCAGTCCCCCAAAATTGTTCGGACAGATGACTTGAGACTGCTGCTCTCCCACTTAAGAAGAAATAAACGAATTGAAAAAACCTTTACAGCTAGAAGGAATTACATCATTGTACTAACACTTATTGGAACTGGATTGAGGGTAGGAGAGCTTACTCAATTAACTTGGAGTGACATTGACTTTCAGGAACACACAATTAGAATACAAGTCTCAAAGAGCCGTAAAGCACAACAAGTTCCATTAAGCGATGCTTTAGCTCGTGAATTGTTGGATTGGCGGCTATTTTTGGCAAACGAGTTTGACTCACTCCCCCGAGCTGCTTTCACTACAGAGAAAGGAAATCCAGTAAGTCGAACAGCTATCCAGAATGTGTTCAAACGCTTGAAGAAAACACTTAATATACAAGGTCATTTATCCCCACATGCTATGAGAAATTATTACCTGAAGACACTTGTTTCAAATGGAGCTAACCTTTTTGAAGTTCAGAACCTTGCCCGACACTCTGATATTGCTGTAACTAGGCAATACATTGGATATATGAACAAGGAATTGAAAGAAACGGTTGACAAATTCTCTCCGTTGAATGATTTAATTTAAGTCGACCTTTTATAAACAATAACCAATTTCGTTATTGTTGTAGCGGTAAATAATTAAGTATAAACCAGCAGCCTAAACCACTAAGGGTTTAGGCTTTTATCATCTTTGTCAAATCAAACTTTTCATCCTATTTTTAATCTTCTAGTAGCTTTATAATTTTGGTCATAAAAAGCTCATTCTCCATAAATAACTTGTATAAATAAAATCCCATTTTAAAATACAATTGTACCATTACACAGGGGCTACTTGTTCCGATATATATATAATCAAGTCATCCTCTTCCAAACTTACCTTTCCAAAAAGAGTAATTAAATTTTTTCGTTTTTGTTCATTGTTAAGATTTGTATTCAAATAGATATTTTCACCAATTACTCTTGGTTGATTATTAAATTCATTTTTATTAAGCGAATGGAACCTTTTAGACATTAGTTCTTCCTGATTTATAGCTTCTAAGAAAGCATTTATATCAAGCTCATAGATTTTTTTTATAACTTTATAATATAAATCTGAAAAATCTTTAACCTCTTGTTTTTCCGTTAGAAATTCAAAAGATGAAGGTCTTAAACTTGTCCAATCGTCATCTAAAGATATAACTGCTTTATTATCATCAATTGATGTAAACAAATCTAATTCGGGATAGTTCCAAGCTTCTTGGGCATACTCAAATAATTTGTTAGCTCTTTTTACAATTTCTTCTTCATTCCATGTATCCAAGTTTTTTAATTCCTTATTTAATCTCGCCACACTGTCTCTAAATCCGCCTGGTGTATCTCTTTTTTTAGTGAAAAATTTATTACTCATATTTTTGTTATATCCCGTTAAAGTCAAGTTTCCTATTGTATGTAAATAAGTATTGTGTATTTCTTTCCAATTAGGTCCAAGTGCGTTTATCCATTCATCACTAAGTTTTGGAGATTGGGGTAAAATATGTTCAATTGTGATGTCTGCGTCAATATGTAACCTTTCTTTGGATTTATTATTTTCTAATTTAAATAAAATATATTTTCTGTTTTTAGGGCTTAAATTATAGATATCTTTTACTATAAATGACCTTTTAAATTCATCGTTATTAGGAAATCGATGATTACCCTTTTTATTGGCAAGTATCTTCTCGAAGGAAGTAACATGGTCCCCTCTATCAATATCTTTAATGAGACTTACAAACACTTTATTTAGCCCTTGTGTTGGGTACCCACATATTACCCTTCTGATTAAATAACTTTCTATTAACCGTAGCAGATATATAAAATCTTCTTTAGTTAATAAGTTGTGTTCATAATCATAGTAGAGTGGAAGGATTAACGGATGAATTATTTTAATGTCAATACTATCAAGGTCTCTTAAACATTCATTTATTTCGTAATCCTTTTCATTACACCTTAAAATCCGTTCGTAGTAACCCGCAAACATTAGTAAATCCTTCATCAAGTTCTCTATGGTTTCTGGCTCACGAGAATAGTATTGATTGAAGTATTTCTTAAAGTCTGTGTAAACGGCTGATTTTTTAGGTATTTTCTTTGTTTTGAAAGTTAAATAATCCCTAATGAAGGCGGAAAGTTCCTTATTACTTTCATCTTCTTTAAGTTTTATTTCAATTGGAAACCAGTACTGATTATAAATTTGTTTTTGAAAAGTTGATTTTAAATCCATCAACAAAAAGTTTCTTATTAAATCTGCCTCAGTCAGCTTTTCTCCTGTTGAGTTTAAACTCTCAAAAATTAGTTGAGGGTTATCATGTTCTCTTTCTAAAGATACTTCTACAATTATAAGCTTAGCTATTCCTTCGTAAAGTTTTTCAATATCAATTTGCCCACTCTTAATAGAGTCGTAAAAATACATATAGTTATCTAAAATACAATGATATTCAATTTCTATCTTTGTTTTATTTATAAGGGAAGAATATATATCTCTGTCTTGCTTTGTTAATTGAAGCTTAATGTATTCTTCTTCTTTCTTATTTGTATTTACTAGGTATTGATTTATTTCGTCAGAAGTAATTGAGGGATAGGGATTTTCATCTAGGTAGTTTTTTAGTGCTAATAACAGTAAAGAAACAGTTGTTAATCTCTGTTGCCCATCGATGATAGTTAGCGGTTTTACCCTTGTTACAGGAACGTTTTGGTCAGAAATATGAACTATAGAACCAATAAAGTGATTTTTACTATCTGTATTACTAGCTTTTAAGATATCGGAATAAAGTTGTCCACAATGGATACGTGTCCATTTATAGGTCCGTTGGTAAACAGGTATTACAAATTGTTGATTTTGTATTCTTAGTAAATGTAGGATACTAGTTTGAGAGGCTTGCAAGATTGAATACACTCCTTATTGGTAAAAATATATTGTTTTAATTATATAGTATATTTAAAGCATGATAAAGGACTAAAAGACTATAACGATGTTAAAAGAAATCACCTCAAAATAATATAGCGTCAAAAAGACCGAGGTATTTAATCACTTGTAAATTTTCATAACGTGTGAGTCAACCAACTATAGGAATAGCCTATTTCCAAGCCTAGTGAAAATGTGGTAAATCACCCCCAACACATACACTCAACATAAAGAGAGACCCACTAAATAGTCTCTTGTAATTGCTTAGCATTTAATTCATTTTTTCTGTTAATCAATGTTCGCTTCTTTATTCCCGTTATTTCTTCGACTTCTTTGTATGTATGTTTCTTAAGAAGTTCTAGAGCATGCAGTATTTGAGCTTTAGAGTGTTTTCTAGGTCTTCCTTCTCTAAAGTCATCCCGCTGCTTTGCAAGAGCTTTACCTTCTTGAGTCCGTTCAACAATCATATCTCGTTCAAACTCTGCAAATGAACTTAGTATGTTGAAAATGAGTCTGCCTGTTGGGGTGTTTTCTACTAGTCCCATATTAAGGATATGAACCTTCACCCCTCTTGCAAATAAAGCCTTAACTGTTTGAATACCTTCTACCGCTGACCTTGCAAACCTATCCAACTTTGTTACAACTAATGTATCACCTTCTTGTAATACCTCAAGCACCTTGTTGAACTCAGGTCTATCTGTTTTAGTACCTGTGAACTTCTCCTTATATATAACCTCGCAACCTTCCGCTTGTAACGCTTGAATTTGAACCTCTAAATCTTGTGCTATTGTTGAAACCCTTGCATAACCATATTTCATTGTTTTATCCTCACTTTTCATTGTTCATTTATCGCACTATGTATTTGCACCTTATGAAACCAATTATAGCAAGGTCATTAAAATAGTGCAATAACTTTCAAGTATTTGCACTATCAAAGTAATCTTTAACAATTTTATTTGGATTGCATTGATGTATTATTTCGGGTACAGCCCCCATTGATTATGTCTATCGAACAACACCAGTTTATTACTATACTACCCAAATCAAACCTATAATTTGAGTCGTACCGGAAATTTATAAAATGCTCATTTGTTCTAGAAGGGGAGGGAAAAATCGCTTGGAAGCAAAAAGGCTTGTGTTGACTTTCTTTACTCTTGGTGGGTTTGTTTTGAGGTACTTTCAGATAAGTGTGATTTTACAATGATAAGAACTTTCAAACATAGAAAGGCGATTTCCAGTTTCTCAAAGGAATCGCCTTTTTATTTACTTTATTAAAGCACCTATAGTTTAAGTACAGTTGTTCACAACCCCTTAAGTGACCTTATATTAATTATACTGTTCTACTAAAGAAAGAATTGCAATTAGATATTCATTTATTTTTTTAAACTCTTTTTGTTCCCTTTAGTTTCGGAAATATTATAATATGGCTTGTTTGCATGCCGATGAACCAAAGTTAATATATT
Organism: Virgibacillus sp. FSP13; assembly: GCF_054048505.1. Taxonomy (NCBI): domain Bacteria; kingdom Bacillati; phylum Bacillota; class Bacilli; order Caryophanales; family Bacillaceae; genus Virgibacillus; species Virgibacillus sp. FSP13. The sequence goes on from NZ_JBSVKG010000024.1 coordinate 45,381, forward strand.
GTAAATTTGGAGACTAAGACTCTGCTTACAATTTGTAGATTATTTTAATATAGATTACTGATTAACAAATATGAACGCTTACTATTGTGAATTTAAGGCAAGCTCAACTTTTACATAGATTCCTAAAACACTTTTATAATTAACGGGTACTCCACTCAAAGTGTATGAAATGAGTCAGAACATGCCTATTATCGACATTACTATCGAAGTCAATAGGGTTTTTATTGTGCTTTTCGCTACTTTACCATCCAAATTCATGTTCATTATGTGAGTCGTATCGGATATATTACAAGAAAAGATGTGGAGCTACATGCACTTATATCAAGCGACTTCACAGAATTTTGTCGTGACGAAAAATATTTAGCGATCGGAAATTACATACTCATAATATTAATCTTATGTTAAAATGGTAACGATTGGAAATGGGGAAATTACTTTTTGGGGGAAGAAGAGTATGAATGACACAAGTTTAAAAGTAGTGTGGCGTATAGGTAAGCAGATTGGAGACCCAAGTGGTTTCGGAAAGGTATTCGAGGCGAAAAAGGAAGTTAATGGTGAAACACAAAAAGGTGAATATGTTATAAAAAAATTAGTAAAATCTGACGAAGATTCAATTGCACGTTTTAAGAGAGAGGTTAGGTATTTAACGAAACTTGACCATCCGAGAATTGTAAAAGCTGAGGGCTACGGTTTAAGCACTAACCCATATTTTTATGCGATGCTTAAGTACGAAACAAGTCTACAAAGCATAATCCCGGAACTATCGGAGGATTATGAACGGATTCAAATAATATTTAATAGGATATTTGAAGGTCTAGAGTATTTACACAATGAAGGATATTATCATAGAGACTTAAAACCTGCAAATGTACTATATAACTCCGATAGCGACTTAGTTTTATGTGATTTAGGACTATGTATTAATTTCGCTTCAGATGATTCCACTAGACTAACTGTAACAAATGTGGGTATTGGAACACGATTCTATTGTTCTCCTGAGCAAGAAGCGGATTTAAAACACGTAGACCAACGAACGGATATATATAGCGTGGGAAAAATGATATATGAAGCTTTTACTGGAGAGCGTCCATCCATCCTAGATTTTAATCAGCTACCTGCTGCTATGCAATATGTGGTAAAAAAGAGTACAAAAGAAGATAGGAATGAAAGATTTGAAGCCGTTGATGAATTACGCCAACATTTTAATACAGCAATGGAATTGTTAATTGATGCAACCTCCAAAGACGATTTACTTTCTGTAATTAACCAAGTTAATTCTGTAGCTGATTTTACATTACTAGGGAATGATTCCCTAATTGATAAATTGGCTCATTTACTTGATGGGATTGGTGATGAGGTAGAGTTACAGGAAATGATAATGAAAATATCTGGAACTGTTTTTAGGCCGCTGGAGGATAAATTCCCGGACCTTTTCAAACAACTAATGAATGAATTTATCCAAACCATTAATAGTCAGGGTTGGCCATTTAGTTACACTGATACACTTGCAAACAAATTTGAGGAAATTTATTCAAATATACGGGATATAGATATCAAGGGTGAAATTTTAAAAGGAATGCTATCCCTTGGTACGGGCCACAATAGATGGTATGTTATGCATAAGTTTATAAAATTATTGGAGGAAATAGACGACGAAGCTGAAATGCATTCTATATATCATATTTTAAGTTCTGAGGATTATGACTTAAAAAGGATTAACAGTACAATAAATATTGATAAAAATGATTTAAACCCTATTATAAGAAGGTTATTTGAGTTTTAAAACATGGTCCTACAGGGAAAGGTTTATAAAAACAATTATACACCTTTTCCTTTTTATAACTTACTTCAACATCCAACAAATGGTTATTCTCCCAGTATTAATTTTAACTTAACCATAATATTTTTGTAAAACGGGTCTGCTATTGTTAGTTTAATTGTCGCGAGATAAAATAAATTATAAGAGTAGTTATAAGCAGTAATAAAAGACGGGTTTTATTAAAAGACAAGGCTATAAATGTAACTATGCTCTAGATACAAATCAATCTCCCTACTGCTAAATAAAAAGGGATAACCCCTCTCAAAGTCATCCCGTACAACTCTAATTACAATACCACACCTAGAAGGTCATAAACATCTTTAGAGATATCATCTCCTGTTTTTACCTTCCCGCTAAGATTCCGTTTCATATCGGCAGTATAATCAAAAAACGGAGCAACAGGTTCATTCATAAATCTTTCTTGTCTATCTTTCTCAGTCTGTATTTGATGTCCCGCATCTCTTAGATTTTTCTCATTCAACCGACTTAAAATTAAACCTGTCGTACCGTTTGGTAGAGTGTCGATATCTACCCCTTCCATTGCATTATGAATCGCTTTTACAACCGTTTCCGCTCCATGCTCCTTGGTTAAATGGTTTAGCTTTTTAGCCGAGTTATTATTATGTTCACCTTTATAATGAGTAAACCATTTTTCGATATCTGCATCAGTAATAAATATCGTTTGCTTTAATTCTTTAGGTGTTCCTTTTGTAGCTGCCGATTTCGGTTTATCAATCGTAACAGCCCCAGCCACATCAGTAGAGAAATATATCTTTAACACCTCGTTATTTAGATAATAGCGGTTTACATTTCTCTCTTTACTTCCTTCTTTGTACGACCTTTGAACCGCCATTAATCCTTTTTGTTCTAATACTTGAATATGACTTTTAACACTTCTTTTTGATATTCCTGTAATGTTAGCAATGCTTAAGATAGGAGGGAAAGCGTATATTCGACCTTTTTCATCTTTTGTTTGAGACTGAATACTCATATTCCTAAATGACACCAACGCACCGTATACTAGCGCTTCTCCTAACTTCAATTCATAATCTTTCATTAAACTTACGTTAAACTTGATAAATCCTGTTTTTGGATTTTCCATCATTATGCCTTCTTTCTCTGTCTATTGAAGTCATAATGATTGCCTTCCTTAAAGCCTTAATCCCCTGTTTGCAAAAGAGAGATAGAAGAGAAATAGAATAGAGCTAAGCGACTAGGAGCGCAAGCGACCCTGATTATTTATTCTCTTATTTAATCCTCTAATGATTCCTCTTATATTGTGCAAGTTTCGCACTACCCTTTTTCATTTTTTGCACTACCCCTCGTGCAACCATTTCACTAAGGTAGTGTAAGTTTTGCACTATCTCACTATATCATACTTAGAATCTACTGTACCAACTACTCAGTAAACCTAGTTCATCTCTAGAGCCACAAGGTAGTGGGGGCAATTCGAATTTACTTTCCAAAAAAAACCACTAGTATTTTTCCACCTAGTTTAAAAGCCATTTCTTGAATATTTACGTTACCCTCAGTAATGACAGATAACGTCCATTTAAGATGATGAATGGTATACTGACTTTATATTCCAAAATAAAAATTAACCCAATTTATAATAGTATAATCAGACCATTTAAGTTCATTATGCTTCGGATTAAGAGTTTTAATCAGAAATTGTTCAAGTTTTTCTGTTGTACTCTTACGGTTATTTGGCAAGGTAAGAATTTCAGCCCACTCTATTTCTTGGTAAAAATAATTCGTATTCAGGCTTTTCCCTCTCATATGGTCAAAAACCCTGTTTAGAATCTTGCTGCTCATTCCAACATATAACAACGTACCATTCTTATCGTACAGTCGATAAATGCCGTTTAATTGAACAGGAATTCCGCTTGATTTTCTAATTTCTCTTATCCCTAATTCAATATCAGATTTCTCTATAAAGAAGATATTATTACCTGTATCAATTTTAAGCATCAAATATCTCTCCCTTCTTATTTTTACAATTGTATTTTCAACAAAACTTGTATCTATTTATATATAATACACAATCAATATGATGGTGTTCCACATACACAGTAAGATAGGAATTACGAGAAAACTAAAGTAAAGGTGAGATAAGGAAAGGTAATCTAAGCTTAGTCACTAATTTTGAAAGTTTCGAGGCAGGTTCAAAAAATTTCTTGATAGTAGTTTTTCATTTAATATGTATGGTAGAAGGGTTTGCAGAAGGCATTGGTACATAAAAAAAGTAACCCATCCTGCCTTTTTGACCGAAGAATAGGGGTATAGGTCACTTTATTGTTAATAATAAAACATATAACTGATATTCAACTATATAGGAGATATGTCTAAGGAGAGAAAGATGATAAATGTTACTGAATAGTAACGCTCATAATCCGTTCCAAGTCTATAACAATAAAAAACCATTATTGACAAGATATCCTGTCTTCTTTACAATATAATTGTATTAAAATAAATGTAAAAAGCTCATGGGAGCTTAATTACTTAATGCTGTGGGATATGTTGAACATTACTCCTTTGTCACACTCGTAATGAAGGGGTCGGGGGTTCAAATCCTCTCACCAGCACCACTTTTCCCTTGGAGAAGTACCCAAGTACGGCTGAAGGGGACGCACTCGAAATGCGTTAGGGCGCACTACGCGTCGCGTGGGTTCGAATCCCACCTTCTCCTCCATTACATACATAATCACTTTCCCTCATTACTTATAAAATCCAATCGAATGAAGAAAAAATACCCCAACAATCGAAAATATAAATCCAGTTAGCAATATCAAGATTGGCGTTTTAAAATTTTTCTTATCTTCAAACCAGGCAATAATCGCAACTCCAAGAATTAATAACATACTCAAAAACACTGCTGCAAAAGGATTCGTCGGTGTTATCCAATCATACCAATGTACAAAATTCATAACCATCGCCCCTTTTTAGCTTATCGTTAATATGAGAAATACTTGTCTTGCGGAGCCTCCATGATAAACGGGCACCTTTGTCCTGCTGTAATCATAATCAATTCATGCATTGCCCGTGTACAAGCTGTATAGAAAAGTGTTCGATCTGATTCCAAGGCATATCTCTGAACAGATGCATCCGGAATGATGACAGCATCAAATTCAATCCCTTTTGCCAAATAAACCGGAAGAACCAATATCCCCTTTTCAAAAGTACGCGACGCTTCATTTAGCTGTTTCACCGGCAACTCAGATTTCAGCGTTGCAAAAATGGTTTCACTTTCCTGTTGCGTTTTACAGATAACCGCAATCGTCTCATGCCCCTTACCCTTTAATTCCTCTATTTTTATTTGCAATGTTTTATTTATATCTACCTTATCGTTAACTTCCACAAGTTCCGGCTTTTTTCCTTCCCGATTAAACGGTTCAATTATGTCTCCAGCAGGGGCAAAGTATTTCGTGAACGCTACAATTTGTTTTGTGGAACGATAACTTTTTGTGAGTACAATTCGTTCATGACTTTCAGCTGAGTTTTCTGGAATAAGCGGACTTCCTTGAACGGCATGCGTATATATCGCTTGATTAATATCGCCTAACAAGGTCATTTTCGTGTAAGGAAATACACTTTTAATAAAAGCAAACTGAAATGGTGAATAATCCTGTGCTTCGTCTATAAACAAGTGGCGAACTGACCGATCAGCACTGTCCCCCAATATTTGGCCTTGAAAATACACATATGGTACAGCATCTTCCCATGATAGAAAATTCCGGGAGAGCTCTGAAACAGTTTGTTCACTAATACGATCCCAATGTTCCGGCACTTCTTCTGGGCTCCATTCTTTAAAAAACTTTCGGTACGTTGCAAACACATTAACAAATTTAAACTGTTTTATCCGCTTTTTCAGCACAGAAAAGACTTTTTTCACAACTTCTCTTCGTAAAAATTCCTCTTCCGTACCAGTTGCATATAATTCCTCCGTCTGATCCTGTTTTTGTATATGCTTATATGCTTCTAAGTAATCCTCTTTATCTAGTAGTTCAATTTGCTCCATAACCCAGTCTTTACTTTGCTCTTCCCGCTGTTGCTTTCGTATTTTAGCAAGCAGCCATTTTGCGACAAGCTCCATTTTATTCGGTATTGCAATAGTCGAATCCAAGGAATAAAAATAATCTTGAATTTGTTCTTTTGAAATAAGAACTTGCTTGCGAAATGAAATAGTTTTAAAAAGTAACCCCTCATTCGCTAAATCAGCAACAAATTCATCCACGTGTTGTTTAAATTTCAGACTTGATTTGTAGTCAATACCTTCCATTTTTGTATGATATTGATCATCCTGTGCTCCAGCTAACTTATATTCCATATACTGAAATGGTGATTCTATTGATTGTTGTTCCCCGACTTTTGCTTCCAAATATTCATGAAATGTCGTCTGTCTTACATTTGCTTCTCCTAATTCCGGAAGTACGTTGGAAACATAACTGCTAAACAAAGGATTCGGTGATAACAGGATAACATTTTCAGGAGTTAACGTTTCACGATATCGATACATTAAATAGGCAATTCGTTGTAGCGCTGCTGATGTTTTTCCACTTCCAGCAACACCTTGAACAATTAATAATTTATTTTTTTCATCGCGAATAATTTTATTTTGCTCTTTTTGAATAGTAGCTACGATGCTTTTCATTGTTGTACTTGCATTATTGCCCAGCGCTTGTTGCAAAAGTTGATCACCAATTGTTACACCGGTATCAAACATTCCATTTAGTATACCGTTACGAATTATAAATTGCCTTTTTAGTGTGATTTCGCCGCTTATTGTTTCATCTACTGTTTTATATTTAGCTTCACCCGGAGAGTAATCGTAATAAAGGCTCGAAATCGGTGCTCGCCAATCATAAACCAAAAAATCCTCGTCCTCATTGTCCATTAATGAAGAAATCCCAATATAGATTGGTTCACTCTCGGGTTCTCTTTCCTCCCAAAAATCAATCCGTCCAAAATACGGGGAATTTTTAAGTTGTTTTAATGTCTTTAACTCTTCTCCTATTTTGCCATGAAACCTTTCTCTTTCTGATAATAGCTCTGCCTGTTGTTTAATGCTTGCCTGGGTTTCTATTACATCATCAGGTTCATCCAGGTTAACCGTTACATTGTCCCAAAAGTTTTTTCGAAGGTCGATGACACTTTCTTTTAATCCAGTAGCTTTTGCATACAGTCTCACTTCTCTTTGGTTAATCTCATCAATAACCTCATCAACCCGACGCTGTTCTGCTTCACGACTTTCATTTTTACTACTCATCATATCGCCTCCGTTTCACCTCTAAAATTAATCCTTTGACTTTCAAATGCAAGTGTGTTATGATAACAATGGATGTTTATTTAATATAATATGATTTAATCACATATAAACTATATTACTACTTTTACAACTTCAATGCAACCGTAAAATTGGAGGTTTTTTTAATTGGGAGAGTTTAAGGAATTAACGTCGATTGATATGCTAAAGAACTTCATATACAACAATCCATTAACCTTTCTGTTTATTTCCCAACCTAATTGCAGTGTCTGTCATGGCTTATTTCCCCAAGTGAATGAATTAATGACTCATTATCCAAAAATTAAACTAGGTCATGTTAATGCTGAACAAGTAAAGGAAGTAGCCAGTCTGTTTTCTGTCTTCACCGTACCAGTGCTTTTATTTTTCGTCGATGGAAAAGAATATATACGGGAAGCAAGGATTGTTCATCTTGATCAATTAGATGAAAAGATTAATAAAATATATAAAAATGTATGTAGCTGACTTATGACGCAGCTACATTTTTAATTTTCTTCCCCATATTTACAACCCCTAAAGGCAAGCATAAGTTTCGTTTTCTAACATACATTTATCTACAGATGTGATTCATTTTGTTATATTGAAAATGCGATTAATAATTTTTCCATTATTAATATGCACTTGATTTGTACAATAAATCAAAGGAACAAAAATAGTTTCATTCACAATTATAATGAAAAGAGGTTTAAAACATATGAAAATACTTATTGTTGGTGCTAGTGGCACAATCGGAAAAGAAATCACAAAAAAATTGGCGGGTGATCATGAAGTCATCCGTGCTGGGCGAAATGGCGCTGATGTTCAGGTTGATCTCACATCCGTAGACAGCATTAAGAATATGTACGAGAATGTTGGCGAAGTCGATGCGGTAGTAAATGCTTCAGGTGGCGCTAATTTTGCCACTGTCACGGAATTAACACCCGAACTAAATGAAAAGGGAATTGAGAGCAAACTGAAAGGTCAAATTAACTTGGTATTATTAGGCTTAAACAATGTTCGTGACAATGGAAGCTTCACCTTAACAACTGGTATCATGATGGACGATCCAATACGACAAGGGGCCTCAGCAGCAATGGCTAATGGCGGTGTAAAAGCATTTGTAAAGTCTGCCGCAATTGAGATGCCTAGAGGAATTCGGATCAATAGCGTCAGTCCAAATGCCGTTCAGGAATCATGGGAAAGGTTAGAAAAATTCTTCCAAGGATTTGACCCTGTCCCTGCAAAACGTGTCGCATTAGCTTATAAGAAAAGTGTCCTAGGCGCACAAACCGGACAAAACTATGAAGTGTATTAAGACTTATCGAACGGAGGTGAGGGAAGTCGCGCTAGTCGCTGGGCGTTGGACGTGGCTATCATGCCCAAGAATAAATTAGGCACCAAATTTTTATGTTTTCCATATCGCAAAAAACTTGCTTATGATTAATTTCATAAGCAAGTTTTTCCTTTTACTGTATCACTACATTATACAAAGATAATTCATACTCATCATTTCCAGCGGCTGGATCTTGCTTGACTATTTCACCTTTATACAATGATTTGCCTGATTCAAGGTCAGATACTACCAAATTTGCTGATGTTTTTAAATTGGTAAGGTGTTGCAGTGCATACAATTTGCCATCTTTTATTTGAAAGGATGGTTTTACATCATCAGAACCTGATATTTGTATCGAAATTTTCCTTTCAACCGTTTGATTCTTTAAATTATACGGTGTAACCACTATCCCGTTCTTATTCGTTTCAAAACCATAGATCGATGTTCCATCAAACGTATTAAACTTATGTCCTCGAATTTTTTCGGGTAGTTTGACCGCTTTTTTCTTACCTGTTTTAAAATTATATGCAATCAATTCATTGCTTTTTTCCTTTGATGTATACGTCCCATCTTCAAGTTGCACCTGTTCTCCCACGAACTTATTAAAAACAGCATATTCATGGGCATTCATAAAGTCTGTTTCATTTAGTAGAGAAACATCTGTATACATATCTTTCTTTCCCGTCTGTCCCGCTGCCGATATGATCGTATCATCATTAGTCAATCCATTCGTTTTCACATTAAATTCATACACATGAATCTCGATATTATTGTAATCTGTTAGTGAATTATGTGTAAGCACCTTTAATTTATCATTCACCATTTGTACATCTAAGACTTGTATATAATTGATGTCCGCACTGTTTGGAACACCTAAAGTAAATGTAGTTGTTTTATCACTCTTTTTATCCAAAACGGAAATCTCAAAATCATAGTCCCTTGGTCGTAGTGAACTAATTTGATAGGATACATCGCCATATGCAAGAAAATCTTCATTCTCAAAATAAGCAGCAAGGTTAATCCCTTTCCCGCGCATAAAACTTCGATGCTCTTTTCGGAGTTGCCCAATCAAGGACTGTGTTCCCTTTATTCGATCAAAAAATGAACGTTCACTATCATATAGCGACCCATCTGCTGTTATTTCCAAATTTTGATTTGTTGAACCGACTTGCAAACTACCACTTACATTTAGGTTTTCTATTTCCTTTTCATCACCATTTTGCTTTTTAATAACAAATTCCGGATATTGGCTTGCCGACACAGCGGACTGAATATAATACGTTCCGATAGATAGTACAATTACGGTCAAAATAGCAATGGCTTTCCAATATTTTTTCATCATGATAGTCCCCTCCTCACACTCTTATTCTTTTATTTAATAAAAATCCGCTCATCCAAATGGAACCTACAAGAACGATTAATCCCATAACCGTCTCCAATGCTAGCATTTCCAGCGGATAAAAATAGTTCATTTGTAAAAGTTTTTCTAAGAGAACAGGAGCAAGGAAGACAACGATAGCCACAACCCCGTATGCGATTCCCATAAAAATCCCCTTCAATCGATAGCTCCGTTCAAAGAGTATTGCCGTAAACAGGACAGCAACCGCCATCAAACCAGCACCATAATATAGAATGAACTCGATAAAACTTTGTGGAATAATAAGGGTTAACTCGGGCATATTTCCAATAACATCTTTTATACCCATATCCATCCGAAACTCTTTTGGCACCATCCATTTTAAAACGGTACTCTCAATTGGCAATAAAATTAATTGAAGTGCCACAAACCCAAACGTGGTTATTAAGATGGTTGTGATTTTAGCAAAGAATACGTTTAGCCTTGCCGTTGGTAGCATCAGTAATCGATAGATAAACGTGTTTTTCCCAAACCAATCACGATACCAAATGAAAAAGATGTAAAACGCTATCGCTGCAATACACAATGCAATTGGGCCAAGGAACCATACACTTCGAACAACTTGCTGCAAACTCATCGGCCCCGTCTCCGATAGAAATTGCGCTTTTGGTATCATATCCTCATTAATCGCTTCATTCGCTTCTGCTAAGTAACCTTTTGATTTGACAATAACGCCAGCAATTTGAGCAATAATTGTGATTGCCAAAAGGACCACATAAATTTTTGCAAACCGATTGAATTCAAAACTGACCAGCTTCATATATCGTTTCATCCTTGGTACACCTCTCTCATTACATCAACTACAGATTTCCCTTCCTCTTCTCGGACCTCTTCTGCATTAAATTGCTTCAGTACAATTCCATTATCTAACAACACTACCTTATCGATTAAATGTTCAATGTCGTTAATTTCATGGGTCGTGATGATTACCCCTCGATCTTCAATTAAATGGCTAGTAAACACTTCGGCGATTTGTTCCCTGCTAAACATATCGATCCCAGAAAATGGTTCATCCATTAATATGAAATCAACATCCATTGCTAAGCCAAGCAATAGATTCACTTTTGCTGTGTTACCTTTCGATAGATCAGAAATTCGGTCGGTTTCTTTTAACTTAAAAAATCCAAGTAATTCTACTGCACGTTCCTGATTCCAGCAGTCGTAAAAATCATTCATAAATTCCATTGCGTCTGCTATCCGCATTTGCGGTAACATGGTAATTGCATCAGGAATAAAGGTTACTTTCTCGAAGCTGTGTTTATTGATTTTTTCCCCGTTGATTAAAATTTGTCCGCCATTAATCGGCGTTAATGCCATGATTGCATTTAAAATCGTCGTTTTCCCCACACCATTTATTCCGATCAGACAAGTGATTTCGCCCTTATTCGCTGTAAATGAAACATCATGTAGTACTTGCTTGCGACCAAATTTTTTCTTCATGTCTTTTACTTCAATCATGTGATAACCCTCCTATTCATTGCTTTCTGTATATTTTTCTTTCACCATATCGATTACTTCTTCAACTGGGACATTAATAGAACGGATGGAGCTTACAAAGGATTCCACCGCTTCTAAAATAAGCTCTTCTCTCACCGCTCCTAAGATCTGTTCGTCCTGTGTAATGCGGCTAGGCAAATTTCGCTCTGTATAAATCAAGCCTTCCTCCTCCATTTCCTTATATGCTCGTTGCGCAGTATTTGGATTTATCTTCAATTTGTTCGCTAATTCGCGTCGTGATGGAATTTCCTGTCCAGGTTCAAGCATTCCTGTTGCGATTTCTTCTTTAAAGTGACGAACAACCTGCACATATACAGGATCCCGATTATTAAAATTCACTTTCCTCATAAACACAGCTCCTATATTTCTCAGATGTGTAGCTTTTTCGGATGTGTATTATGCGATTAATACACCAAGGCTATAAAAATGTGTATTAAGCAGTTAATACGCCCTTGAGATGTATTATATGGTTAATACACCATGTTTGTCAACAAGGAATTTTATCTTCTGTTAAAGGTAGTTACCCCATTTTTGAAATAGGCTGTTTTCTAATAGATTAGGACTGCGATTACTCTTCCCATCGAAAGCATTTGTTGTTTTTTACACAATATATATAAACTGCGCAGTAACATTTAGTGTGACTTCCACCCCTTCTATATAAGACGAGTGCTAATCCAGCGCTGCGGAAAAATACTCGCTTTCCATGGGGAACGCTTCAGCCTCCTCGCTCGCAAAGAACGCTCGCTGTGGGGTCTTCAAACTGTTCCTTTTCCCATTGGAGTCTCGCATTTTTCCGCAGCTTGGAATAACTTTCTGTTCAAGTGATAAGTCCTCGATACGTTGATTTTATGGGATATAACCACTTGATAATCAGAAAATCACTAA
>NZ_JBSVKG010000025.1:0-53714 GCF_054048505.1 Virgibacillus sp. FSP13
ATATAATCCTGGTCATGGAGGGATAGCATAGGGGAAATGGGGAGTGCCATGATGCGTTTGGCTGTTTGCTCGGCGATTGGGAAGTCGCCTTCTTGATACTGAAGATACTGAAAGGCTTTTTGCAGGTGTAAGGGGACGGGATAATAAATAGCTGAGGCAATACCGTGATTTTTTAGCTCTGCTGTGAGTTTGTCTCTTTCCTCCAGTTCGATGCAATATTGGTGAAACGTGTGCGCCCGGTTTTCTGAAATTGGGGGCAGTTTGATGCGGTCGTTCAGATTCTCCGTGTATCTTTTAGCAATCTCTTTTCGTTTGTGCAAAAAAATGTCTAAATAATACAATTTAACTAGCAAAATAGCTGCCTGAAATTCATCAAGTCTACTATTTATACCGATTGCTGCATGCTGATAGGTTGCATCACTTCCATGATTCCGAAGTGTGTGGATTTTTTCATATAATTCCTGTTGATTTGTCACGATTAGCCCAGCGTCACCGAATGCGCCGAGGTTTTTTGATGGAAAGAAGGAAAAACAACCAATGTCGCCAATTGCTCCGACTCTTTTCCCATCGTATTCGGATCCAATTGCTTGGCAGGCATCTTCTATGACACGTAATTTATGGGCCTTTGCAATATCCATAATTTCGTTCATGTTTGCAACTTGCCCAAATAAATGCACAACGATGATTGCTTTTGTGTTTTTCGTTATAGCTGCCTCGATTCTTGTTGGATCGATATTGTACGTTTCTTGATCAATATCAACAAAAACTGGTTTAGCGCCAACTTGTGCAATTACTTCAGCAGTGGCAAAAAAAGTAAATGGTGTTGTGATCACTTCATCACCAGGTCCAATATTTAATGCCATAAGCGATAATTGCAATGCGTCAGTTCCGTTAGCAGTGCCAAGTCCATAAGAGGCATCCACATATTGGGCGACTAATTTTTCAAGTTGTTTTCCCTTTTCTCCTAAAATGTATTCTCCACTATCTAAAACTTCGGTTACCATCTCAACAACTGGTTTTCTAATTAGCGCTAATTCTGCTGTTAAATCAACCATTGATATTTGTTTCTTGTCATTTGTCATGTTCGTCTAACGGCCTCCTTTTGTTGGTTTGATTTCCGATACTTTGATAGTTTATGCCTAAATTGGTTATCGTGTTTTGATCTAATTTGTTTCTACCGTCTAATACAAGTTTACAACTGCGAAAATCGCTGAAATCAATCGTACTATATTCCTGATGGAAGGCTTGAAGGATAACAACATCCAGTTCAGCAACAAACGGGTCGGCCAGGGATATAGGGGTAACGCCATATCCAGCAATTTCCTGATTGGTAAACAATGGATCATTTACATATAGATTCGCCTGTTTCTTTTTAAGTTGGTCAATGAGTAATATGGTTGTTGATTTTGTTGGCTCCTTGACATTTTCACGGTATGATAATCCTAGAATAAGGATATTTTTTCCCTCTAATGATCCGATCTCTTTTTCAATTTTTGTAAGTGCATGGTTTGCCATGTTGTCATTGATTTGCCGTGATAATGGGGTAAGACCCTGATCCAATCCCTTATTAATGAAAAAATAAGGATAGATAGGGATGCAATGGCCTCCTACACCAATACCGGGTGAATGAATATGCGAGTATGGTTGACTATTACTAGCTGGAATTACCTCAGACATGTTAACGTTTTGCTTCTCTGCAAACTGAGCAAGTTCATTTGCGAGCGCAATATTTACGTCACGATATACACACTCAGCAACCTTCGCAAATTCAGCTGTTTCCAATGAGCTTACTTCAATTAATTGGCAGCCTAAAGCTTTTTGATAAAAGTTTGATGCCAGTTCAAGACTTTGCTCATTAATTCCGCCTACAACCTTTGGATAAGATCGCAAGTCCTGGATAATCCGATTTGAATAAACTCGTTCAGGGCTATACGCAAGGTGAAAATCAGTTCCTAATTTCAGACCAGAGATTTCCGCTATTTTCATTCCAAACCTATTTTTCGTATCCCCAGGGGGAAGTGTGGTTTCAAAAATAACCAATGAATTTCTTTTAATTCCTTTAGCTATCTCCTGAACGGCCAAATCAATAAATTGGTAATCGATTTTGTTTTGTTCATCAATTAATACTGGAACAATCACAACGATTACATCCGCCTGAGCAACTGCTTCCATCGTTTTACTCGTCGCCGATAATGTATGATGTTGGTGGGCATTTGCGACCAACTCATCTAATCCAGGCTCATTGTTTATATGGGATTTACCTTGATTTACGGAATCTACAACGTCGTTACTAATATCTGCACCAAATACGTTAAAGTCATTATTGGCAAAAACGGCAGCTAAAGTCAGCCCTATTTTCCCAAGACCAACAACAGCTACATTTGATGATGATTGGTTTTGGTCTATTGTCATATTTCAACCTCATTTCTGTCATAGTAACAAATTTATTAACAGTTTATGTGGCTGAAAAATAAAATGATTGGACTGTTTTGTTAGGTTCACGATCTTTCCAACAACAGCATACTTACCGATCTAATCGGTTGTAAACAGCAGCCAATTTTTTCTCCATTTGTTCCCAACTGAAATGCGTTTCCATTACGCTACGTGCGTTCTTACTCATTTCGAAAATTTGCTTGCGGTTGGAGTGAAGGTGAATTAGTGCCTGAACATAATCTGTCGCATTAGCCTGCCTTTTTTTTACGATATACCCGCAATGATAGGTATCAATGAAATTTTTCATATCGTTGCATTGATTGACTAATATGGGAATGCCATTATTTAAATAGCTAAAAAACTTGTTTGGCATGGCATACCGGTTATTCAGAGAATGTTCCGCATCTAAATCAATCCAGCCGATATCAGCGTACTGCATTGCTTTGGGGATGGAATCATAGTTTAACCACCCGGTAAGTTCTACTTTGTCTGCTAGTTGAGGAGGAATAGGAAGGCTTTTCGTATTATTTGATTTCTTTCTTCCGCCAATAATCCGGACTTTCAGATCAAAAATGTTGTTGCACAGCTTTGCAATGTCCATCAATTTTTTAAAGCTTCCTCGTTTTGGATCAATCATACCTTCAAATGCGATTGTCAGGTCGGTTTGATTACCCTGTCCCGGTTTATGTTCCGTTGTTAGCGGTGGGGAATTATAGATAACATCAATTGGTAGCTTAGAATTTATCGTTTGATACCGAGATTTAATCGATTCGGAAACCGTGATCACACTGTCTGATTCGTTTAGCATCGAGGCAAGCATTTCACTTTTTAGCTTATTTGTATTACGGGATTCTTTGACAAGCGGGTCCGGTTCTAATTCGTGGCTATCATAAATTAATTTACACGCTTTTCCATTTGCTGTTAAAGCACGTTTAATTCCAACCCCGGAATAAAGGGAAAAAAACTCATGGGCGTGGTAAATATCTGCCTGTTGTTCAATTCCTAATTTGGTTAATGGGTCTGTAAAACGGTCATGACCAACGGAATGAAGATTATAATGAAGATTTTTGAGCTGATTTTCCGGTTGTATCTGTTCATATGTAACTACTTTGATACCTTCATGAAAAAATATCGGTGATCGGAACTGGTCACGAAAAATACTGCCATCAATGTCAAACAGATAGCCATTTTTTCTTGGGACAATCATCGTTACTTGATAACCCTGCGTACTAAGACTTTTTGCTTCCTTTTTAAAAATACGTGCATCTAAAAAAGGATGTTCCGTTATGAGAAAACAAACATTTTTGCTCATAAATTATTCCTCCAGCATAGGCTTATAGAAGTTGTTATTCATCTGTGTTCCTGCTATTTCTATCCTATTTGTATTTTCGTGCAATATGTTTAGAACCTGATTTGTTCATTGATTACTATATTTCACTCCAAGACACAAATAGCAAGTGGCGAATACAATGGAATAAATGTTACTTGGAAGGGGAAAACAATGAAAATCTTAACGGTTATAGGAGCGCGGCCACAGTTTATCAAGGCGTGTATGCTATCTGATCGTTTAAGATCGGATTCAGAAATGGATGAAGTTATTGTACACACCGGGCAACATTATGATGAAAATATGTCCGAGATTTTCTTTACACAATTGAAGTTGCCAAAACCAGATTATTATTTAGAGGTGGGGTCTGGATCGCATGGACAACAGACAGGTAAAATGCTGATAGGGTTGGAGGAGGCTATGATCGACGTTAATCCGGACTTAGTATTGGTGTATGGCGATACAAACTCAACGCTTGCTGGAGGATTGGCCGCTTCTAAGCTTCATATTCCAGTGGCGCATGTAGAATCTGGATTGCGTAGCTTTAATAAGAGTATGCCGGAAGAGATCAATCGGATTGTAACAGATCACCTTGCAGATTGGTTATTTTGCCCTTCAAATACTGCCGTTGAGAATTTGAAAATGGAAGGGATTGAAAAGGGAGTATATCGAACGGGGGATATTATGAATGATGCTGTTCTACGTTTTAAACGACATGCACTACAACAATCGACTATACTAAAAGCATTATCACTTACTAAAGCAAATTATTATCTAGCAACGATTCATCGAGCTGAAAATACGGATGATCCCAAACGGTTAAAATCAATTTTGAACGCTTTTCAACAGTTAGATATGGAAGTTGTTCTTCCGCTACACCCTAGAACAAAACAGAAAATAAACCAATTTGGGCTAACTGAACTCATTTCATCCACTCCTGTTAAAATTGTGGAGCCTCAACGCTATTTTGACATGTTAGCTATTGCTTCGCAGGCAAACGCTATATTAACAGATTCGGGTGGGGTACAGAAAGAGGCATACATGTTGCGAGTTCCTTGTATTACTGTACGGGACGAGACGGAGTGGATAGAAACAGTACGATCTGGCTGGAACCACTTGGTGGGTGCTGATACGGGATTAATCGTTGATACGGTGAAGTCGTTCCAAGTTCCTAAACAATATCCACAGCTTTTTGGAGATGGAAAAACATCGAAAAAAATAATTGAAATTCTCAAGCAAAGCTTTTGAAATGGGTGAGAACGCTCACCCATTTCATCATATGAATTCAACGGATTTACAACTTGCTGTAAATTTCAAGATACTGATTGATTACCTTCTGTGTATGATGATGGTTTTCAACATAGGTTCTTCCTTTTACCCCGAGATTCTTCCATTGATTTGGATGGTTGATTAAATCCCGCAAAACCGTTGTAATGGTATCTGGATTCGCATGAACAATGGGAAGTTCTTCTGGATATTTTGCTTTTAGATCTTCCCTAATATAACAAATAACCGGCTTTCCTAATGCCATTGCTTCTGAGCTCAGATAACCGTATGAACCAATTCGTAACTGATCAATCACGATATCTGCAGCTGATAAAAGTTCCATTGTTTCTTGGTGATCCAACCCTTCAATTAGTTTGAAATCAAAAGAAAGACCAGAATTTTGTAGTTGATTAACGGCTTCAATAATGGATTCAGTCCCTTTTAAATTTCGTTTTGTTGGCGCATGAACAACAAGGGGAGAAGGGTTTTTCATTGGTGGATATTGCGGTTTAAATTGATTGAGATCAATTGCATGTGGAATAACATGGACGTATTTATAGAAATCTGAGATATATCCTTCCAATTCATAATCCTGTACAATCGCATGGTCCATATATTTTGATAGAATAGCTAAATTATTTTTTATTTTTTCCTCTGTCCATTCCGGTTTTACTCGAACATAAGGATTATTCTTTTTGGCAACGGAAAGAAGCCGAACGTCAGACCCGTGATGGTGGACAACCATTTTCTTCCCAGCTTGTTTTAAAATTTCCAAGTCCTTTTTATCAGGAAAAAATGTTTCACCAAAATGAAAGTGAAAGATGTCATACGCTGGAATTGATTTTTGTAGGAACTGGTTTATCTTAGCACGTCTTGTTGTTGCCGGAAACAAATTTAGGTTTAAACATAGATCGGGTTTGAAGTTAAAAGGGTGCTCATCAAAGTGACAAGATGTTGACTGAACTCCTCTTAATTGTAACCCTTTTGACAATTCAATCATGGGAGAACCATAAGAAATATGCAGTACTCTCAAATGTATCTGTCCTTTCGTGTAGATAGTTGAATAAGATCATATTATTCAGGAATAAGCTGGATAGAGACAGTTGTTCACTATTATTTTATAGGCACGAAACTATTATAAATAGGTATAAATCATTGTCTATTTCCATCCTTCATTATTTCCTTAATAATTAGTATTAACGTATTAACAACTTTGCTGGATTGTTCATACAAATATAAATAAATGTGCTTAAGAAGATAGAAATGTTGGGGAGGGGTCTTTCAATAGGGAGATATATGTAAGGATATCAGTTGATACGTGACGAACTAAGGAGTCTAGTTTGTTCTAGTTTAGCAACTTTGGAAACAAGAAGTGGGGATGCAAGATTTTGGGAGGAGTCAAAAATGGATTTAAATTTAAAAGGGAAGAAGGTATTAATTACCGGGGGCTCAAGGGGGATTGGCATGGGAATCGCCAAAGCCTTTCTTGAAGAAGGAGCGCATGTTGGAATTGCGGCTAGAAGTAACACAGAACTATTACGTGCAAAGAAAGAGTTAGGCGTACAAATCTATCAAAGTGATCTTGCAAAGTATGAAAATAGAGAGCAGTTAATAAGTGAATTTGTTCATGATTTTAATGGGTTTGATATTCTCATAAATAATATGGGTGCGAGTCATGGGAATAGGGTTTTAGATACAACTCCAAACGTATTTACAGAAGCGATGGAATTGAATTTCATTGCTGCGGTTCATTTAAGTCAATTGTCTAGTAAGCACATGATAGATAATGAGAATGGAGTTATTATTAATGTTGCCTCCATCTATGGGAAAGAGGCTGGGGGATTACCTTCCTATAATGCATCAAAGGCAGCTTTAATAAGTTTTACAAAAGCTTTTAGTTCTGAAGTAATTCAACACAATATTCGTGTCGTTGGAATTGCACCAGGAGCCATTTATCATCCAAATGAAGTGTGGCAACGCAGAATAGAACAGGATTCTAATTTCCTTGAAAACTATGCCCGCGATAAAATACCAGCGGGAAGACTAGGAAAAACAGAGGAAATCGGAAACGTTGCCGTATTTTTGGCCTCCGATAAAGCATCATGGATTGTTGGATCAACTATAAGTGTAGACGGCGGGCAATCCCGATTAAATTTTTAGGCTTGATTCTACAAGATTGGGACTGTGATTACTCGTCCCATCGGAAACATTTGTTGTTTTATAGTTTTTTTGATTGGCGCTTCACCTACTGCTCCGGAAATCAACTATATTAAAAAAATGGCTAATAATTTTGTTATTTTATCCAGCATTAGAGGTTGGAATTTGCAACGCATTATACCAGCGAAGTGTATTTCCGTAGCGGTGAAAGAGCAACAAAATATTACGAAAAGAGCCTTAAATAAACATGCAGAAAGGAATGGACAAAGATTGAAACGACAATCAATTAAGAATAGCACCATTTTAGTTGTTGGAGGTGCCGGTTTTATTGGTAGTCATTTGGTAGATCAACTAATAACAGAGGGTGCTAATCAAGTCATCATTATGGATAATCTATTCATCGGAACAAAAGATAACCTAAATCATGCATTAAATAACGGGGCAATCCTTTATGTAGATAATGCTGAGAATCAGGAAGCACTTACCTACATCATCGAAAAATATGATATTGATATTGTCTTTAACTGTGCAACCAAACCACTAAACTATTCCTTCATAAATCCTGCCAATGCTTTTTTGACAAATGTACTTGTTTTAAAAAATTTATTGGAACTTCAACGAAAAAATGCATTTCAAACATTGTGTCACTTTTCTTCTTCAGAGGCATATGGTTCGGCTCAATACCAGCCTATGGATGAAGGACATCCGCTTATTCCGTTGACAACATATGCAGCCGGGAAGGCCTCAGCTGATTTGATGCTGCAGTCCTATGTAAGGATGTTTGATTTAGATGCTTTTATTGTTCGACCATTTAATAACTATGGCCCAAGACAAAACTTTGAAGGGGAGATGGCAGGAGTCATTCCACTTACAATTAAAAAAATCTTAGAAGGAGCTGCTCCAGAGATCCATGGAGATGGCCAACAGACAAGAGATTATATTTATGTACAAGATACGGCTCATATCGTATTAAAAGTATTTCCTATTATTCCCTCTGGTGAATGTGTAAATGTTACGACGGATCAGCAAACAACGATTAAAACGGTAGTGGAAACCGTGGTTGATAGTATGAAGTATAAAGGATCTATTCTTAAAAAGCCTGCTCGGAAGGCAGATGTTCAAAGTCATCGAGGATCAGTGAAAAAACTTGTTGATATGATTGGCCAAACGCAAAAGACACCTTTTAAGAATGGAATCATGCATACGGTAAATTGGGTGAAAGAGACAAAATATAACAAAGGCTAGTATTTACTAAAAATGCAACAGAAAATGTAAATGATAAAGCGCAAGTTAAAAACAAAAAAACGAAAAAGGAGGTGAGCTAAATCTCACCTATTTTTTCGTGTGTTCTATTATAATAAACGATGGTTCTATTTGACGTTCCCTTTTAAATAACCTTTCCATCTTAGTAAAGCTTCGTTCATTTTCGGGTCTTTCTCGATTGAATTCAGTGCAGCTAGCAAATGAATATGCCCGATATGATATCCCCACGTTGCTACATTTGGGTATCCTCCATCTGTTGTATAATGGGTTAGATCATATGCTGTTCGATTCCCTAAATCATATAACGGAAGCATTCGCTTTAATGAAATGATTCCTTCATCGTATAACCATTTTATCTCTCTATCGCCAGTTGCTTTATATAAATCATATAATCCGATCAAGGCAAACATAAAGCCGTTTAAAATATAGCTAGGAGGATCTGTTGGGCATTCTTCATAAAATAAAAATCTATTTTCAAATTTAGCCTGCACACCATTATTGGCAGATGGCGTTTTAAATAGTGTTTTGGCTTTCAATGCACAACTGCTATATTTCGTATTCTTTGTTAAAAAGTATGCCCGGGATAATACTGACATTGCATTCCCTAAACCTATAGCTGAATACCATGGAGCTTTTAGTTTATCCAATCTATCTGAATAAAAGTCATGATCGAATCTATATGTCCAACCTCCTCGGGAATCTTGGTGATTTACAAACCAATTTGCTACTTTTAAGAATTTACCTTTACTAACTGCATCATTATTTTTCAAATAAAGACTGTAATGCTGCAGACCATATTGAGCAATAGTCGATGGGTTAAAATATTGACCATGCGGATAAATTGTTTTTGGTATCCCTTCAGGTGTAAATGTTACATTCCAATTTTCAACCCTGTTTTTGTCATAATGCAAATAGTTTCCTTTCGCATCATAGTTTTCAATTTCAGATACTTTTGCATTGGTCATATTAATTTTTAACGTGCCCTCTTTTTCATTCCATATTTTACTGACATTGTATCCCTTTTCTAATAGAGGAAGTGGTACATATAATTCTTCTCCAATCTTTTTTCCGGCAGCTTCAAACTGCTCATGTACTACTACTTTAATAGTTTTCATTGATTTTGATTCCAAAAGATCTACACCTCTTTTATATTATGCTGTTTTCTTGAAGTATTGTTGTTACACAATAGATAGAAAATGCGACATAACTAGGAAATTGCTTTCCCGCCGTTCCGGAAATACACTACGCTTTCCGCGGGCGGCTGCTGAGCCTCCTCGAGCTGAGCACTAAGGGGTCTCACCTAGGCCTTTCCTCCCGCCGGAGTCTCCGTGTATTTCCTCCACTGGTATTGCATTTACTACCATTAACTGTAGTAGTACGTGTTATATCAAGTCGCATCCTACCACTTTACTAGTCCGGGTGAGTGGAGGGTGGTGACTCCTGCGGGAACAGCACGTGTCCGAAGACACCAAAGAGTGGTTGGAAAAGGATGGTCGACTAATACCGTCCTTTGCGGACAACGTCGACATACCCCTCGCCGGGGCAAGGAGGCTGAGGCCGTGCCCGCGGAAAGCATCCACCCGGAACGATCCCGGACGGCGGGAAATGCACGTACTTATAGAAAAGAGCCAAGCAGTTACGTCGCATTTTATATCAGCTACGAAATTTAAAAAGTAACAAACATTATGAATAGGGCCTTATATTAAAAGGTTAAAATACAGACCCTAAGTGATTTTACGTGAGGAGTTGTTGGTAAACACGAAATAATCGAATCTCCATCTTTTCCCAGGAATACAAGCTTTCCATTATGCTACGGCCATTTTGACTCATTTGCTTTAATTTGCTTGTATCTTCCTGAAGATGTAGCAATGCTTCTGCGTAATCTTGAGCTGTTGCATTCGTCTTATCGACAACAAAACCACATTGATGTTTACGAATAAAGCTTTCCATTTCATGACATTTGTTCACAAGTACTGGTATACCGTTGTTCAGATAGCTAAAGAATTTATTTGGTAAAGCGTATTTTCGATTCAGGGAATGTTCAACACTTTGAAGATCAATCCAACCAACATCAACATCTTTCAAATGATCAGGAATGGCATGATAATCAACCCATCCGGTTAGTTGTATATTATCTTGAAGATGTTCGGGTATTAAAAATGAACTACCAAAGCGGCCTCCACCAATGACTTTGAATTGAAATGCGACTCTTTTCGAACACATTTCCGTAATGCCGATAATCTTTTCTTTCATCCCATTTTCATCATCAAAATTTCCTTCATAACCAATCGTTACATTATTTGAATGATATTTTTTCGGTAGATGATTTTGGGCGAGTGGAGGGGAGTTATAGATTACTTCGATAGGTAATTTTGGTTTATGCGCTAAATACCATGATTTAATTGAATCGGAAACAGTGATGAGATAGTCTACTTCTTCAAGCATGGAAAGGAGTTTTTGCTGAAGATTCTTTCTCGTTTCCTCAGAATATCTGGTGTCTAAGGGATCGGGTGTCAATTCATGGCTATCGTAAATTAATTTTACATGTTTACCGTTTCGTTTCTTCATCAATCTTTTTATACCAACTCCAGCAAAAAGGGAGAGGTATTCATGGGTGTGATAGATATCAGCATTTTCCTGAATTGCCAGTTGGGTTAAAGGATTGTTAAAACCTTGAGCCTCCCAAACCTCTTCATTGCTTAAAACTTTATTTAAGTGACTTTCACAACTTTCCCAGTTGTATGTGACAATTTTAATTCCTTCAAAGGTAAAAACTTTATTTCTATAACTATTCGTAAAGGGGGTACCGTCGATATCGAATAAATGTCCTTTTTTTCTGGGAACAATCATTGTAACGTTGTATCCCTTTTTTTTTAGACTCTTTGCTTCTTTCTTAAAAATTCTCGCGTCCATAAATGGATGATATGCTACAACCATGCAAACTTTTTTTGGCACAGTTATCCTACCTTTCTCTTAATATTCTTTTAAGTGCGTGTTCAAAAAGTTGCCAAATTAGAAGCAAGGTCGACTAAGAACGTCACGTCCTGTGCGTCAAAGGGTCGAGGCGCGAGCTTTGAGACCCGGAGTGTACATAAATAGGTACATGAGGAGGAGAAAAGCAAGCCAACGAAGAGATTCGCCGCTTATTATTTGGTGACTTTTTGAACAACCTCTTTAAGTTAGTTTCTTCGCTGGAACCCCAGCTGCAACAATATCATCATCCATATTTTTGGTAACAACAGCACCTGCACCGATAACGGTGTTGGACCCTATTACAATTCCTGGCAGGAGGGATGCGTTATTGCCAATTTTAGCTCCCGTTTTAATATAGGGTCCTTTTAAAGAATACTGCTGTGCCCCCATGTACTTATCGTTAGACATGGATACACAAGGACCGATAAAAACATCGTCTTCCAGTGTAGTATCTCCTGTTACATAGGCCTGCGTTTGAATGGTACAGGATTCTCCTATTTTCGTATTTAATTCTACAATAGCGGCTCTCCCAACCACTGACTCCTTGCCAACCGAAACATTTTCTCTAATACTTGCATGATCACCGATAAATACATTATTTTCGATTTTCGTTCCGGCATAGATAGATACTAAATGTCCAATTTGTACGCCAGACCCAATTCCAAGTTGCCTGTTTATTTTGGAAGTCTTTCGCATTCGCTTGCTGACGGCCGGTTTGATTCCCAGGACACAATTACAGCCAATGGAGACGTTATCACCGATTTGGGTTCCTGCCAAAATCGTTGTATGATGCCCAATCACAACATTTTCGCCTATGGTTACATTGTCTTCAATCACGACATGATTACCCAGTTGTGCACTTTCTGGAATGTCAGACAAGTAAAAACCTCCTTTCCTCTTATTGTTGGATTATGCTTTCAATTCTTTTAACAAGCTGTTCTGTTCTGATTTTCACGGAATGCTTTTGTCGGATAAACTGGTATCCCTGCTCTGCAATTTGTTGTCGTTCTGTTTCATTAGCTAAATAATAGGCGGCTTTTTCCATGAAATTATCTTCATCAATTGGCACAAAATGATAATTTGGTATAAAACCGAGTTCCTCTAATTCTGGAAATGTTGGTGCAAGTAGTAGGGATTTACAAGCAAGTACCTCAAAATATTTTATGACCGGATAATAAAATATGGATGGACAGGTGAACACGATTTTTGCCCGATTTAGCTCTTTTGCATAGCTGTGACCAATAAAATGTCGATCTTCTTCATGTTTGCTAAATTTCCGGTATCCTGGATGCTCATGGTAAACAAAATTTGGATTCCCTTCGTTTGCCTTTAAAATTTTTTGCCTTAAGGGATAAACATCATTAACCGCTCCCATCATTAATAAATCGATATCTTTTTGCATGCCATAGTCTTGAAAAATATCCGTCTGAACAAAGTGGGGAAACCACTCCATTTTATTGATGAACTCGGGATATAGCTCGATAAATTTATCCCTTGTAACTGTGAACAAATGAGCAATGTTATGTTTGGATATATAGTTCTTTCTAAGCTTTACAAGGCGATGAACATCATTTACAAAAAGACCAGTGGGAATGCCAGTGCGGGATAGGCCGTTCATCATAGGTTCCATTTGCCGGCCAATGTCATTTAACAGTAGTATAAAATCGGGTCTAGTGAGTAGTTGGTTTAAGATATAATCCAT
Organism: Virgibacillus sp. FSP13; assembly: GCF_054048505.1. Lineage (NCBI taxonomy): Bacteria > Bacillati > Bacillota > Bacilli > Caryophanales > Bacillaceae > Virgibacillus > Virgibacillus sp. FSP13. The sequence continues at coordinate 13,122 of NZ_JBSVKG010000025.1, forward strand.
ATGACCTGGTTTCCTCCACGTTGTCAAGTTCACTGTCTTGGCGAGTTCCTGCTCCAAATAATAATACATTTTATGTAATTGTTCTGATGTATCATTGGCGATAAACAATATATTTAGCACGCTTTCTTCACCTCGCTTCTAAAAGTCTAGTATTTTTATAACAGTACAAAGGCCAATTTTATTTTTTTTGTTATGGTAGTCTATCTCATCTGAATGCTTGTGCATAGGATATCAATGAGCAGTTATAAAGAGTGAGGAGATATTTTATGAAAGTAGGCGTAATTGGAACAGGTAATATGGGAGAAAATCATGTGCGAACATATTTATCGCTGCATGATCATTGCCAGCTTGTCGGTATATATGATAATGATGAAAAAAAAGGGCATCAAGTTGCTGAAAGGTATAAGGTGAAGCAATTTCAATCGATACATGACTTGCTGCAATCCGTTGATGCCGTCAGTGTTGCTGTACCGACTGAATTTCATTATGATATCGGTTTAAATTGTATTAAACACCACGTACACATGTTAATGGAAAAACCAATTACGAGTACAGTTGCTCAGGCTAAAGATTTAGACCAAAAAGCCTTTGAAGCAGGCGTTAAACTCCAAGTGGGGCACATTGAACTTTTTAATCCATTGATTCAAGTTCTTACAAAAGAGTTAGAAGGCGAGTCTATTATTGGCATTGATTTTCAACGATTGAACCCATATGATGAAAGAATGAAAAAGGTTGATGTTGTGAAGGATTTAATGATTCATGACCTTTATATTTTACATGAACTTCTTAACGATAAAATTGTGAAATTCTATGCACTTGGAAATGTATTGGAGAATACCCCAAAACATGCTGTTGTTATTACCAAACTTTCACAGGGAGTTACAGCACAACTGACGGCAAGTTTTAAAGCCAAGAAAAAAATGAGAACAATAAAAATTTTAACGGAAAATGCTTTTATTGAAGCGAATATCCTAGATGGAGAAATTAATCTGATACGTGTTATGAAAGAGAATACTAACAATTATCCGGTAACAGTAACGCAAACGATTCGCGTTGACAACACCATACAACCACTAACAATTCAACTGTTGGACTTTATAAATTGTATTCAATTTGATACAGAGCCTTTCGTTTCCGGTAAAGATGGAATGAAAACATTAATGATCACCAATGAAATCAGCGAAGTTATTAATAAGTTGTAACCTTTTGCATAGCGGCCCAGTAGTAAATGTATGTCAAAACACTAAGATTTATTTCAGAAATCCCATTCATTTTTTATAAAACTCCTTATGCTGCCTGAGATATCCTCGGGCAGCATTTTTGTATATCTAAACAAGGAGTTTTAAAAGGCGGTGATTGTTTTAGACAAAAAATAAAGACCATTCCAAATTGGAGATGGTCTTGTTAAATTTTGTTTTTTATACTATTTAGCAACGCTCATTTTCAATTTGTCTTCTACTCGAAGTGCTGGGCAATGAGACTTCATCATGTTTATACCGTCTATATTATCCTAGGAAGGAAATGGGGTTGTGTGTTGAAACCTATCATTACAAGATGTCTAATCTAACAACTAATGCAATCAATACTTGTAATAGAAGTTGGGCATTCACTGCGATGTCTGTATCTCTTGTCGTTACATTCACGCCGCGTGAATTTTCAATATAAGTGTGTTGTTTATTTACCTGGCTAGATTTTAATTTTGCATAAAGATCTTGTGTGATAGCATCTCCGGTACTACTATCTGCTATTGATATACTAATAACTAAAGCAATCGCAGCCTGAAGCGCAACTTGAATGTTCAATGCGGCTTGAGTGTCGGTTGATGATACATCCACATCACATGAATCTTTTATAACAATGGATTCAATAGAGCTTTGAAGGTTATTTACTTGTGATGATTGATCTTGTGTGACATCTGTATCAGCATTCGTATTTCCGCACATAGGGTGATCCATCGTTGGGTCTAATGCATTCCACTTGTGATGTGGTTCTGGTCTATGACAGGATTCATGATGGTGGCTTGGTTCTGAATGATGGTCGCAATGATCGCACCGACTATCACAGCGATTATCACAATGATTGTCACAACGATTATCACATAGATCTACTTTACCTCTATGAGCATGAGCTCTTTCTCTTGCTAGCAAAAAATTTTTTTGGTGATTATACATTACCATTATCTCTCCTCCTTCTTGCCGTTTACTTTATGTTATGTATTAGGTTTCAAAGAGTAAGGGTGATTGTCTTATCATAGAAACCTATTTTTAAAATAAGAGGAGATATACATAAGTTAGCCCGGATTATGCTGTTTAATCCGGGCTAGTGTTACTATATTTATAGATATATACCCTAAGCGTTGTAGGGTAAATCTGATATCAATCAATAGACTATTGGTGCCAAATTTATTCTTTTTCTTCTTTCTCTTCACGCGATAAATCCTCGACACTTTTCCTTAAGTTGTCAACCATTTTTTTAATTTGTTCTTTTTCCTTGGGGTCAATTTTACTTGGCTCTAATGTTGCCCCGTGTTTCTTTAATGTTGAATCCACAAGCATATCTATAATTGGTCTTGATGCTTTATTTTCATTACTCATTTATTCCACCTCCAGAACTTATTTTTATATAGTATATTCGTACGAAAACTGATCGTGTTAGCTAATAGTCTAGTTTTGCTTATTCTGTTGATAATAGCTACTCAATCTTAATGTGTACGTACTTTTATTTAAAAAGACCGTATCCATACAAGCAGCCACTGGAAAGTAAAATGTATTCGGGCTGCGGAGCATAAAGCAACAAAAGGGTAAACCTAGTTATCTATCTATATGTATAGGATATTGGTGGAATTAGCTAGGATTGGATGGTAAATGCCCTTACAGAAGGACGGAATAAGAATAAGGTAAATAGAGATAGATATTATATTAACAGAAAGGATGGATACAGTTGGCACTCACAGATCGTCAGACAAATCTATTGAGGTTTCTTAACCAATTGTCACAAAATATTGCTTCAAGTAGTGGGGTAAGTAATGATTTTTCACTTGATTTACCAGGATTAGATGTCGACTTCAATATCGGCGTAGGAAATGGCGATACAGATGGCGATACAGATGGTGGAACAGAAACACCTCCTCCAAGCACGCCAGGTACACCTAATACACTTCGCGACGTATTATTAGATTTGGTCAATGAAACAGTACAAGTGACGACCCCATTTGGTATGGTAACCGGAACATTAATTGCTGTAAGAGATGACTATATTGCAATTATTGAAAGTTCTGGAGATCAAGTATTAGTCCGCATGGAAAAAGTCGAATTTGTTAGTGAAATATAAGAGGAGGGATTTAGATGTTTGCAGATACTTTTGCTGCGGAACTAGCGACAAGAATTGGTTCACGTGTTGAGGTAGCTACAGATAATAATTTAATAGAAGGCATTCTCTCAACAGTTACAGATGAATTGGTGTTAGTCCTTGATGTTAGCAGTGGTTATGGAGAAAATACGAAACTATATACGTCAGTAGATGCGATTGATTTTATCCGTTTTACCGCAGTAGCGTAGGATAATTAGTTGAGTCTATAGCAAATCAAAACAGCACTTCCGTTTTGGAAGTGCTGTTTTTTTATGATTCTTCTTCTTTTTTTAGATATAGTTTTTTTGAAATTAATGTTTGAAAAACTAAGAACAGTCCACTTACTGCCCAATATAATGGCAAAGCGGCAGGGAAATTAAATGAGACAATAAAAATCATAATTGGCGAAATAAAACTAAATAACGCCATTTGTTTTTTCTGTTTTGGATCCATTCCAATTCGTGAAACCATCGCCTGCAATAAATAGATAGCTGCAGCGATAAATGGCAAAATAACATCGGTTTGCCCTAAGTTAAACCAGAGAAAGCTGTGTGTCGCAATTTCCGGAGTTCGCCGGATTGCATAGTAAAGGCCGATGAAAATTGGAACTTGAATGATCATTGGTAAACAGCCTAGAGAAGCAATTGGATTCATCTGATGTTTTTGGTAAAGTTCCATCGTTTCCTGCTGCATTTTCATTTGTGATTCTTTATCTTTTTTGTCTTTATATTTCTCCTTAATTGCATCAATTTCCGGCTTCATAACGTTCATTTTCTCACGCATCTGATTGCTGCTTTTCATTTGCTTTAACATGAAAGGCATCAATATAAGCCGAACAAGCAAAGTAATAACAATAATCGATAAGCCAAAGTTGTCATTTAACAACGAAGCGAGTACTTTAATTAACAAGGAAAAAGGATAAACGAAATAATGATCGAAAAAGCCAGGTGAATCAGCACTGATTGGATCACCATTTGCTCCTTGGCATCCCGTTAAGACGATTAATAAGGTAAAACCGATAAAGCTATATTTTGTAAGGATTGTGAATACAGATTTTCTTTCCATTGTTGTCCTCCTCGTTTTATCTTGTTTGCAGTTGATAACGAGAAGGAATGACTGTCTGTATCATCATCCGGGGCTTCTATTCGTTTCGTTTTTGTCGTGATCCAATTTTGAATTTCGGTATTCACACCGAGTTCTTCCTGCATTGGAAGTAAACGAAATTCGATCGCATGCCATTGTCTGGTAAACATTTCATTGTTTTGATTGATCTGATGTAAATTTATCGATATGCCACGATATGCACATATCATTGATAAAGCTATGCCTAGATACAAGTAAAGTGGAGAAACATCCCCTGTCAGTTGACCCAGTAATTCAATCATCTGTATTCACCTCCTTTTTATTCAACGAATATGGTGATAACTCCTATACGAATCAAAGCTGTATTTGGTTTCAAGTTTTTGTTTAGTTGTCCACTACAATTATAAAGTATTTTTTGATTAATTAACACACTTTCCAAATAGCGTCATTTATATTCGTCTAATTAAATGTAAAACAGAATCTAGGTCAAATTGAATTTATAGGCTGAAATATATCATTGCCCGTTCTTATCTCTTTTTTAAGTACATAAATTTGTAAGAAGAATATTTTAAGAATGAAAGGGGGAAAGACAACGTAACCTTCAGATAGCTTTAAGTCTATGGGGTATATGAGTTAAGGAGGTTAAGATTGATGAATAATATTATTGTCATTGAATTTATTATCTATTTTATTGTTATTATAGGAATTGGTTATGCGACAAGCCGGACAAAGATGGACCATTCTGTATTTCTTTTAGGTGGGAAAAAACTGCCTGGCTGGGTATTGGCATTTTCGGAACGAGCGACTGGTGAATCTGCATGGCTGCTATTAGGTTTTACTGGATTTGTTTTTACTACCGGACTTGCCGGAATCTGGGTTGCTGCTGGTATTGCCTTGGGAATTATTTTCGCATGGCTTTTTCTCGCACGAAAATTCATGCGGGAAACGGATAAACATAACGTCTTAACTCTGCCGGATTATTTGGCCGTTAAGTTTGGAGAAAAGGCCAACTTGATACGGTGGATTGCTAGTATTTTAATTGCCAGCTTTTTTATGTTCTATGTAGGGGCACAGCTTGCTGGGGCTGGAAAGTTGTTTTTGACAACATTTGAAATGAATGAGACGGTTGGGATCATATTGGCGACAATCGTCGTTCTCGCAATTGCTTATTTTGGTGGCTTTTTATCTGTTGTATGGACGGACATGATTCAAAGTATTATGATGTTGATCACGCTTTGTGTGCTGCCGATTATTGCACTTATTTATATCGGCACTCATGATCTGTCGATTAGTCAATCACTTGCAGATGCAGGGGATTCGTTTGATTCATGGTTTGGCGGTGCGACAGGTTTTGCTCTTGGCGTTTTGTTTTTTAATAATTTCTCCTGGTTTTTCGGTTATTTAGGCGGCCAGCCACAACTTAGTACAAGATTTATGGCGCTGAAAAATGAAAAAGAGGCAAAACAAGGTATTTCCGTTGCGATTATTTGGACGATCATGGCCTATACTGGTGCATTTCTGATTGGACTTGCGGCGATTGCAATGTATAGTCAAGGTTCGTTTGCCGATGTAGAGACGATTCTGCCACATATGATCCTTGATTTGCTGCCACCTTGGATTGCGGGATTACTGTTAGCAGGAATAATGGCGGCAATCATTACGACGGCGAATTCACAGTTGATGGTTGTCACGAGTTCAGTAAGTGAGGATATTATTCATAAGGCACTTGGAATGAATTTAACTGATAAACAATTATTATCGATCTCACGGATCATTGTACTCGTGTCAGGAATTATCGGCATGATTATTGCACTAGCCTCAGACTCCCTGTTGTATCTCATCGTCAGCTGGGCTTGGGCAGGTGTGGGCTGTACCTTGTCACCAGCAATATTAATGACCTTTTTCTGGAAACGGTATTCTGGAATTGGGGTTGTTGCAACGATTATTTCTGGGTTTGTTTTTACCGTTTTATGGATCAGCACACCATTAGATGGCATCATTACATCTAAGTTCTCAACCTTTTTTATCGCTGCATTTTTTGGGATTGTATTCAGCTTGTTGTTTCCGGATAAAAAGACTGTTAAACGATGAAACAAAATCTTGTTATAAATAGACTAGATTCTGCTTAAATGTACGGTTGTCTTGAGGAAAATACCAATACAAGTGAGGAAGCGTGCACATAGAATAAAGTATAAATCGAAACAAGACTTGTGGAAGATTTATTACAACCCATGAAACCTCCTGGGGAGAGCCAGCTGACCACTGGCTTTCTTTCTTTTAGGTTTGAATGATATAGTATAGGTAATAAGTAGAAGAAGGAGCCAGTAGTCATGAAAATAGCTTTATCATTCAGCGGTGGGAAAGATAGTTGTTTAGCATTATATCGTTTGCAACAACAAGGTTACGATGTTTCTTGTCTCATTACGACGATATGGCAAGAAAAACAGGAAACAGTCGCACACGGGGAGAAGCTTGATCAAATTGAAAAACAGGCTGAACGTATTGGGATTCCGGTTCATTTTATCAAGACAGACTTTACGGAATATACACAGGATTTTGTTCGTACGTTACAAGATTTAAAAAAGAACAATAAGATTGATAGTGTTGCATTTGGTGATATTTATTTAGAAGGACATCGTGAGTGGGGAGAGCAAGTTGCAGAAAAAGCTGGTGTAGCACCGATTTACCCATTGTGGACGGATCAACATGAGGTATTGGATCTATTAAGAGAATTTGTAGCTTCAAAGTTTCAGGCACGGGTTATCAAAGTAGATAATACAAAACTTCCGGAAAGCTGGATTGGTCGTCTTATAGATGAATCGTTTATTACTGATATTAGCAAGAAGGATGTTTGTCCGCTGGGGGAATCGGGAGAATATCATACAACGGTATTTGGCGGGCCAATCTTTAACGATCTGGTTTGAATATTATGAATCTTCTTGAAAACGGTATCGTAATGTAGTACCTTTAAACATGTAAGATCAAAATTAAATAGATTTTGTGGGGGGACCAGTTGAGCTGGTTGAGATTGTATCCGATAGATACTGACCCTTGGAACCTGATCTGGCTGAAACCAGCGTAGGGAACATCAAAGGTTGTTCAAAAAGTCCGGTAAAAATGACACATTTGAGCACGAATTAAAAGAAAAGGTAAATCTTTCTTTTTTGTATGCACCCCAGGTTTAAAAATGGTGGTGTTTTTTTATTGTCATTTTTAAACCTTTGTGCCGATCATTTTCCTAAACAATATTACAAATACATGGAGGATAGGAAATGAAGAAGCTTTTAATGTTATTAATTATGGTTACCATTCTTGTGGCATGTAACGATAACAATGAGTCAAAGAGTGCGGATCAAGATGAGAACGCCAAGCAGAAAATAAAGTTCGTTTTGGACTGGACACCAAATACGAATCATACTGGCATTTATGTTGCACAGAAAAAGGGATATTTTAATGACAAGGACTGGACGTGGAAATTATGATGCCAGGAGAAGTTGGGGCTGATCAGCTTGTCGCATCAGGAAAGGCCGATTTTGGTGTGGGTGCGCAGGAAAGTATTACAGAAGCACGTGTGCAAGGTGGCAGTGATCCAGCATAATACATCCGGTTTTGCCTCACCAAAAGAAAAAGAAATCACATCACCTAAAGACTTTGCGGGGAAAACGTATGGTGGTTGGGGTGCGCCAGTTGAGAAGGCTGTTCTTACATCCCTTATGAACCAAGAGAATGCTTCCGCTGATGAGGTGGATATTGTCAATATGGGAAACAACTAGATAGCGAAAAAGCTTTTACAAATGAATTTTTACCAAAATAGGAGGGTATTTAAGTGGCAAATGCGTTAGTTAGTGTTCAAATTATACCAAAGACAAAAAACGGGGAAGATCCGATTCCATATGTAGATGCTGCAATAGAGGTTATTGCTCAATCAGGAGTGAAATATGAGGTGAATCCACTTGAAACTACAATGGAAGGCGATTTGCCGGAACTTCTGTCAATTATCGAAAAAATGAATACTAAAATGACGGAAAGCGGGTGTGAAAGTATTATTTCACAGGTGAAAGTGTTTCATAAACCAGATGGAGCTTCAATATCTGAATTGACGGAGAAATATCGCTAATGAAAGGAATCATTAAAAAAGGATGGAAACCGGCTGTGGTTCTCCTCCTTTTGTTCAGTGCGTGGGAGCTTTTCAGTATTCTTTTTAATATACCGGATTGGCTCCTTCCTGCACCATCACAAATAATTCAAACAGGTATAGAAGGTTGGCAAGTGTATCAACATCATTTAGTCTCAACCATTACATTATCGGTTATTGGCTTTTTGATCGGAATAAGCGTTGGGATTCTTGTTGCTGTTTGTCTGCACCTTGTCCCATTTGTTCACGAAGCGTTTTTTCCATTGATGATCCTGTCACAAAATATCCCGATTATTGTGCTTGCTCCGCTCCTAGTCATTTGGTTTGCTACCTAAGATAATTGTCATTACATTGGTTTGCTTCTTTCCTATCGCTGTTGCATCATTGGATGGATTTCGGCAAACGGACCGTGATTTGCTTCATTATATGCAAATGGCCGGAGCAAACAAAAGGCAGATTTTTACCAAATTGGAAATCCCCAGTGCGTTGCCGTCTTTATTTTCTGGATTAAAAATCTCGGCAACCTACAGTGTAATGGGAGCGGTTATTTCCGAATGGCTTGGTGCGAATGAGGGAATAGGCGTCTATATGACATTGGCCTCATCATCATTTCGGACCGATCGCGTTTTTGTTGCGATATTTTTTGTCATGATTTTGAGTCTCTTGTTCTTTTCGTTGATCGCTTTGATAGAAAAAAGAATTCTTAATTGGAAATCAGAGGGGAATTGAGATGGGGAAACTAAAAATCGACAACCTAACAAAATCATATAACCAAAATGTGATATTGAACGATGTATCATTTACCGTACATGAGGGTGAATTTGTTTCCAGACTAGGACCATCTGGTAGCGGAATATATACTTAATCCATCTATATTTTATTTAGTGTCTTATCAGTCTTACCTAATACCCTGGAAATAACTAGAAACGGAACCCAATCCTCATAAAGTTTAATTTCAATATACGTTTTATCCTTATGGAACTTGTTATAAAATACTAGTTCGCAGTCATCCTTCGTTGAATATTAGTTTAGTTAAATCAAGTTAATTCCTTTTGAACACCTGAACGTCTTGCAAGAGTCTTAGAGACATATTATTTAGGGTTGGGTATAGGGGAAAATTGCCCCATTTTGTTATAGGAAATAAAAACTAGCATCATGGGTAATATATACCCTTTTTATACTATTCTGTTTATTCACATAAATAAGTATTTTACAATAATATATGAACTAGTTCCAATGAATGACCAAAAGTATACTTTTGATCACTTTTATCTATCACCTACATCTCCGAGTCCGCATAACTAATTTCATGTATCAACATAATAAGTAGCTACCATTTATTGTTAAAGGGGGAGAAATAAAATGAAAAAGAAGATTAGTTTGTTTTTTATAATTGCGGTGTTATTTCTTACACAATCTTTTTCAAGTGTTTCGGCAAATGAACTAGATTCTAGTAAAATTACAGAGGTAGATGACTATACACTTGAAACTGTTGAAGAAAACGATAACTATTATAAGATAAAGATAACTGAAGAAAAGACAGGTAATATTGAGTATCTTGAGTGGATCAATGAAGATGGGGAAGCTCGTTTTATAGCTACAGATAGTGATGGAAAGGAAACAGTTATAACTGACGAAGATATAGAGAACTCCATCGAACCAACAACTCAAGATAATACAATTGATAACACAAGTAACAAAAGTGAACCACCTATAACAACCTTTTCAAACGATGCTGGTGGTGGGGGAGGAAGTAAATGGATGCCCGCCGGAGGTTGGAGAGCATCAAGATCAGCACTATATACTAGTTTTTCTGCATGTGTAGGTGCTTTAACTGGATTTTTAACTAATGGAATAGCTAATGCAGGTGCAGCGTACCTTGTAGGAACCGTTTCGGGAATAGCAAGCAATATGGTTAGTTACGGTATTCATGATATTTGGTTTGATGCAAAAACATATTATAATGTAAATGACACATGTGAATTAAAAGATAGTGTACTAGTTTATAGATACCCTGATTATACTGGCTTTTTAGGGGCAACTACTAGACATTGGAGGAACTGTAGATGGTGACTTTTAAGGTCTAATAGTTTTTGATATTTTACTGTAGGAGGCGATGACATGACCAAAAAGAATATTTTTATTGCAATTTTTAGTGATAAGTATTCTTCATTTAAACTATTCATTGCTTTATTCTCACAACTATTCCTATTTATTATTTTTTTGGAATACCAAAATACATTTAATCCGTTGGGAATGTCATTGCTTTCTACTACAAGTATTGTGATCATTTACACATGGTTAAAAATATTTTTTTATGATAATGTAAATAAGAAAAAGGAAACCAGCCGATTGGTTATGTATATTATCGTATTTATTTTATCAGTGTGTCTTGCCATCTTTCATGTATAATTTCCTGAGGATAAAACTAATTATTTGCTAAAGAAAAAACGGGATATACCCTGAAACTGCAAGGTAACTGAAATTTTCCCTGCAATCTTTGTCATTCATTGTGACATGTTACCAGTTACCTTCATTTAATTTAATCACTTCTTCTGGATTCATTAACCATTCCGTCCATGTATCTCCATCATCATCAATTAAACTGATTCCTTTTTGTGTGATACAACCTTTGCGATTACATGATCTTCTATATCATTTTCTCCACCCAAATCATTATAGGTAACAAGTCTAAACGGGACGAAAGGGGCTATTAGCTATACGCCTCAGTCTCCATCTCTGTTGCCTTGGCGAAGTATTTTGAAAAATGTGTTGCTTGGTGCCGAAATAGCTGGGAGGGGAAATGAAGCGGATGCGATGCGGATGATCGAACGCGCTGGGCTAAAGGGGTACGAGCATGCATATCCACATGAACTTTCCGGGGGAATGCAACAGCGTGCAGCTTTTATCCGCAGCTTGCTAAGTCCACAATCGATCATTTGTTTAGATGAGCCATTTTCAGCATTAGACGAATTTACTCGATTGGCGATGCAATAGTGGATGTTATCGATCTGGGAGGAAGACATACGCTCTATTTTATTTGTGACACATAGCATGGAGGAAGCCATTTATCTTTCTGATCGGGTAATTGTGTTAACTGATAAACCCGCAACAGTGAAAAAAGAAATTTCTATCCCATACTCACGTCCTAGAAAAGAAGAAATCCTGTTGTCAGAGGAATTTTTGCAATGGAAAAGGCTAATCTATCGGGAACTAGGTGAGTAATATGGAAAATCAGATTATCGATGCACATATACATTTGGACATGTACGATGAACCAGATCGAAATAAGTTGTTAAAGGAACTGAAGCACCATCATGTTGCTGCGTTAATTGCTGTATCGAGTCATTTGCAATCCGCCGAAATGAATCTAGAACTTTCCCGGATTGATGAACGAATCAAACCTGCCATTGGTTATCACCCGGAACAGGAACCACCGTCAGACTACATATTGGAGCAAATTAAAGCGTTCATGCATAGACATCAGGAGGAGATGGTTGCTGTTGGGGAAGTTGGATTGCCATATTATTCACGGCAAAAAAATCCCAAGCTTCAAGTAGATCCTTATCTGGAGATCTTGGAATTGTTTATTCAACAAGTTGTGACGTTAGATAAGCCGATTGTTTTGCATGCTGTATATGATGATGCTCCACTTGTCTGTGATTTGTTGGAAAAGCATTCAGTGAAAAAAGCTCATTTTCACTGGTTTAAAGGTGATTATAAAACAATTGAGCGTATGCAGCAAAATGGTTATTACATATCCATTACGCCGGATGTATTGTATGAAAAGGAAATCCAGCAGCTTGTTAAACGTTACCCTTTATCGAACATGATGGTAGAGACGGATGGCCCTTGGCAGTTCAAGGGGCCTTTCATGGGTGAAATTACAAATCCAAAAATGATTCATAAATCCATAGCAAAAATTGCGAAGTTGAAGGGATTAAATTTAGAGGAGGTTTATTGTCGTTTATATGAAAATACGACCGAATTTTACCTCTGTTAAAGCCAAAGAAGATAGGTGTGCCTTTTCTGACATACCTGCCACTTATTTTTGGGCAAAGATTGTTTCTTGCCAGCGCTGATAGACATAAAGCACTAGAGAAATGAAAAACATAACAAGAAAGTATTGCCATTCTGAAATGGTATGCATGGTTGCGACACCAATCACTCTAAGAATGTTCATCCCAGCAAAGCCCATAAAAAGATCAAAAACAATGTTGGTTAAAACAAACACCCAAAGCTTTCCATATGTAAAATAAAAAATCCAAAATGTTCCCATCATAAATAAGCCATAAGCAAAGCTAGTATCTGTTATGTATCCCCAAGGGAAAAGGTATTCATGAATCGTCCACCAGTTATATGCGTGGGCAATTTCAAAAATAATGGTCATAATAAGCCCGGTTAAAATAGTTACAGGCATGAACTTTTTGAGGCTGTATTTGTTGGCCCAAATTAGTGTTAACCAAGGTAGTATAAAAGCTAGGATTAAAGCGATTTTTAACATATGTATTTTCTCCTATTTCTTAAGATAGGTTTAGCTTGCTTTAATTGTGACGAAATATGTAATGCCAGTCCTAAATAATTGAAGTCTGATTTTTCATGTAAAAGAGATACCCAATAAAGAGGGGATATGATAAAATGAATCCCATATTGTTTGGTTAGCGGATAGATTCATTCTTAAAAACTTTAAGAAACTTTAAGAAGGAGCTTAGGCCGATGTTATTCGATACTCATTTACTTCCAAACTAAATCCAAAAAAATGGAGGTAAATATATTTATGCGAAAAGCACTTTTGTTAATCTATGATGGTTTTGCTGATTTTGAGGTTAATTTGTTAAGCTTTTTTCTGAAAGATAAGGGTTATCAGGTTGAGACATTTACAATTGATACAGAAAAGAGGCTTATCATTGGTGAATCAGGATTTCTCATTCAACCTCACACTGTCATCGCCAATATAGACGATGTGGGGGCGTATGATGTATTGGGAATTCCAGGTGGGCCAATTTTTGATGTCATGCATGATCAGGCATTACTAAAGCTTGTCCGTCAATTTTATGAGAAAGATAAATGGCTAGCCGCAATTTGTGCAGGAACCGCATTATTAGCTGAAGCAAATGTGATGGCAGGTATCCATTTTTCAACGTCATTAAGCGAAGATGAGGAAGATGTCAGGCACATACATGATTGGAATGTTAAACAAGAAGCGGATGTAATAGTGGACCAGAACATCATTACTGCCAAAGGATCGGCTTATGTGGAATTTGCCGTTCAGGTTATTAAAGTTCTAGAACTTTTTGAGCCTGGTGAAGTTAATGAGACACTTGCTTATTTTAAGAACCAACTTTAACTATTAAGAGTTGTATGATTATTAGGCTCATACAACTCTTTTTGTGCTTATTTTTCCAAAAACGTACTTGGCATAACAACCGCCACAACTTCTCCTTTGGCACAAACCTTCCCGTTTGCAAATACCTCCGTATGTACCTTCCATTTCTTCGGATGGACTTCTTCAATTGTTCCAACTGCTTTTAACGGTGTGTCATGTGGTGTAGGTTTAATAAAGTCAACGTGTAATGAGCCTGTTACAAATCGTGGCGGTTCCACACCATCACCAGGTTCATGCCCGTTTTTTCGATGTAATGCTAGGGAAGCTGAACCAGTCCCATGGCAATCAATTATCGAAGCGATTAAACCGCCGTAAACAAAACCTGGTAATGCTGTATGTTCTGGTCGTGGTGTATAAATTGTGACGGTATTTTCGCCGTCCCATCCGGTTCGGAAGTGGTAGCCATCATCATTCAATCTTCCACAACCATAACACCATGAGAAGTCTTCTGGGTATTCATCTTGGACTGCCTTTTTCACTGAATCTGTCATTATTACTCCCCCTTTTCAGAAAAGTATATCATAAAATCATTCAATGAAATAGGTTACTGTCTTATACAACCGAAAGGCATCTATCATAGGTTAGTAGTGTACCTATCAAGGAAAGGGGCTTTTTATATGAGACATCAACATGGACCACACTGCGGGTGCCCTAAACAAATTGTGCATCCGGTAAAGCATAATTGTGTTCATCATTGCACGGAAAGTGTGGTAGAACACGTTCATCCTTCTCATACAACCGTTATGAATCATCATTTAGTAAAAAATAAACATGTATTTCCACATTCTACGTCAATACAAAATACAGAGGACTGTGTGGATGAATATGGTGGATCTTTTAATTATCCACCACAAACTTCTCCGGGATTTGGACCAGGAAACCAAGTTGCGGGCGCAATGTCCCCGGGTAATTTCGGAATGGAGCAAGGAAATAATCAAATTGCAGGTGCAATGAACCATGGCAATCCAAGCATGGGACACTGTGGTCAACCACCAATGGGGATGGATAACTGGAAAAAACCGAATAAATGGTGTTAATCTTAAAAGGAGTTGGCATTCGATTGCCGACTCCTTTTAAGATTCGAGGTTGATCGGTATAGTCAGCCCCGTCCGGCTCAGGTGGAAAGGATGCTTTTGTTCGGAAAGAGAGGCAATATAAATGAAAGTTTTAACTGTAACAGGGTATAAACCAATGGAATTAAATATATTTAAAGAAGATGATCATCGGATATCGTTCATTAAGGCGGCAATTGAAAAGCGATTAATATCATTTATTGAGGATGGGCTGGAATGGGTTCTGCTTTCGGGTCAAATGGGTGTTGAAATGTGGACAGGGCAGGTTGTATTAGATTTAAAAGAAACGTATGATATTAAACTAGCCCTCATTCCTCCGTTTGAAAATCAAGCAACCCGTTGGCCAGAGCCGATACAACAGGCATATCAGGAACTTACTTTGACTGCAGATTTCTATAAACCCCTTTACGTTGGCGATTATAAAGGTGCCTTTCAGTTCAAGGCTAAAAATAAATGGCTTATTAATAAAAGTGATGGATGCCTCATTTTAATGGATGAGGAATTTCCTGGGAGCGGACGTTTCTTATATCAAGAAGCAACGGAATCGAATAATTATTCTATTTACCTAATCACTCCAGCTGATTTGGACGATATCGTCGAAGAATTAAGAATGGCGGATCCAGATTATTGGACGTGAGGTTAATAGGTCATTCATTTAACTGGAAAAATTGCTGCAATTGCATGGACTGAATCCGGCTGGTCGACTATTAAATCAAACAAAAGGCCGTTACATTTAGTAAACGGCCTTTCCGTAATTTAGCTTTTTACCATAAATAATCCAGCATTTCATTTTTAAATAAATTGGTATCGATCGTACATTTGTCTGACTCAATTGCATATTGCCAACCGTAGAGTAAGGCATCATCCGGTCCTTGGGGTTTATATTCTGGAGCATTTTCTTTTGTGGTGATTTTTTCTTGTGGATATGCGGTCCAAATAACTGTATTTTCCTTAGTCTTCGATTCTGTAGCGTTATAAGCCTTCACAATGGCGCTTCCTTTATCAAAAACTCCATATAATCCAGGTTTATAAGCGGATTCGGTAAGTGTATCAGACCAACCCTGCATAAATGCGGAATCGATGGGAAATTTTGGTTCGATATCGCCGAAAATAGCGACACCATCTGGAATTTCGAGTTTTTGAGCTAGGTCGATTGCTTGCTTAGCTTCTTCAACACCGTGATCATAGCCCGTAGCATCTGTAAAATGGTTGTATATAACGAGAATTCGTATATCTTTTTCATGTAAAAATTTAGCCTCGTCAGAACTTAAACCTGTGGAGACATCTTCCTTATCGCCTATATATCTACCCCAAACTTCAGGCTGACCAAAGTTATCCTTTACACATTGATAAACATCTTTACCAGCACTGTTTGCGGAGTCTATGCCCCAGTAAAGTTTTTTCTCATCATCTGAATTGGAATCAGTTGGCTCGCTATCAAAAATAAATACATTTAAAATTATTGGAATGGCTATAACGAATGCTAATCCAAGGATCAAATAAATTAGTTGTTTGTTTAGCAACGTATTAAAAATCCTCCTTTCGTACCTACTGCAGTATATTGAAAGAAAGTTTGGCCCGTGTAGGCAAGATGGTGCTATAGACATAGAACCTAAAAGGCTAATTAATATCGTTGCATTCGCTACTTAGCCAAAGCAAGTGTATAATGAGTGGAAGAATGTTAAAAAATACACCAAAATTCGTGTTTATTCGAGCTTGGATTTGGTATGATAAGGAAAGCTTTTGTTATTTTATACAAAAGAAGTATAATGGGTTAGGGCTTTTTACAAAATGGAGGGTTAAACGTGTTTAATAAAAAACCAGACAAGTTTTCACTTTACCTAGTCGACTTCGCCAAGCATTTAAATGAAGCAGTGGACTATTTTGTTCATTATAAGGTAAAAGATACTGAAACATTAAAGGAATTTGCAGGGAACATTAAGCGACGTGAATCAGAAGCAGATGATAAGGTACATGAGATCATTAAAGATTTAAATCAGGCCTTTATTACACCAATTGAGCGGGAGGACATTCTCCAATTAACCATGAATCTAGATGATATCATGGACGGCATGGAGGAATTTTCCGCTACGATGGATATTTATCATATTTTATCTTCAAATGATTATATGGACCAATTTACCGACTACATATTGAAATGCTCGCAAGAAATTTTAATTTCCACAGAATTAATTGCCAACAACCAATTGAAAGAAGTGGAACCACACGCAATAAAAATTAAAGACTATGAAAGCAACTGTGACGATCTCTATCGTGAATCCTTAAGAAGCCTGTTTCAATTAGAAAAAGATCCAATTAAAGTAATCCAGTACAAAGAAATTTATGAAATACTGGAAGAAATTGCCGATTATTGTCAAAACGTAGCAAGCACATTGCAAAGTATCATAATGAAAAACGCTTAAAGAGGGATTTAAATGGACTTTCTATTTGTAACTGTAATTCTAATTGTAGTTTTTGCACTTATTTTTGATTTTATCAATGGATTTCATGATACGGCCAATGCGATAGCTACATCTGTTTCTACAAAAG
Organism: Virgibacillus sp. FSP13; assembly: GCF_054048505.1. Taxonomy (NCBI): domain Bacteria; kingdom Bacillati; phylum Bacillota; class Bacilli; order Caryophanales; family Bacillaceae; genus Virgibacillus; species Virgibacillus sp. FSP13. The sequence goes on from NZ_JBSVKG010000025.1 coordinate 30,697, forward strand.
CGTTGACCCCAAGAAGGGCAATCATTTTGGCGGCAGTGATGAACTTTTTGGGGGCTTTGACTTTTACTGGGGTTGCTCAAACGATCACAAGCGAAATCACAAACCCGTTTGACTTGGAAAATGGGACAACTGTCATTTTAGCGGCATTGATTGCGGCGATTGTCTGGAATTTGGTTACCTGGTATGCAGGAATTCCAAGTAGTTCCTCCCATGCCATCATTGGCGCGATAACTGGTGCAGTCATTGTTTCAGCAGGGTATTCAGCCATTCGCTTCAATGGATTCACATCGATTCTCGAAGGGCTGTTCTTTTCCCCAGTTCTAGCTTTTGTTATTGGTTTTATTTTGTATAGTATTATTAAAGTCATTTTTAAGAACAGCAACTTAGCAAAAACGAACCGACGCTTTCGTATGGTGCAAGTTCTGACAGCAGCTGTACAGTCTTATGCGCATGGTACCAACGATGCGCAAAAATCAATGGGGATCATAACCATGGCGTTAATTGTTGGTGGAATGCATACAACTACCGATATTCCATTTTGGGTTCAAGTGTCCTGTGCTACCGCAATGGCACTTGGAACTTCCGTTGGCGGATGGAGGATCATTAAGACAGTCGGCGGTAAGATTATGAAAATCCGGCCGGTTAATGGTGTTTCTGCTGATTTAACTGGTGCGGCTGTCATTTTTGGAGCAACGTTGATTCATTTACCTGTCAGCACAACCCATGTTATTTCGTCTAGTATTTTGGGTGTTGGGGCATCCCATCGTGTAAAAGGAGTGAACTGGGGCGTTGCAAAGCGAATGATTGTGACGTGGGTTATTACACTACCGATAACTGCAGCGCTTGGCGGGATTATTTATTATATCTTAGAGTTATTTTTATAGTATATTAAAACGTTTGGTTACAGCATCATAACCAAACGTTTTTTGTTCCGTTTTATGAAGGGTACAAGGAAAAACTCGCCCCGCTATAGACGAGGTGAACACCTAGTTTTTCTGAAAAAAATGCCTAAAAACATGAGATTAATCATCTTTCAAAGCTTGATTGGCAAGCATTTGGATTACCATGTCATCCATTGGTGGGTTATGAAGTCCTGCTCTCACATCACGGTAATATTGCTCAAATCGATTACTTTTGGCGAGACCCTTTCCGCCAGCAATCCGCATTGCTAGGTCGACCACTTCATTGGCGGTATTTGTTGTGACTGTCTTGACAGCAGCCAGTTCGGAGCCAAGTGAATCTCGTTCTTCCGGGTTGTCATCCCATTTTTCAGCAATACGATACATGAAATGACGTGCTTGCATTAATTTTAAATCCATTTCGCCGATTTTTTGTTTTACATGTGGTACTTCTGAAATCGTTGTGTCTAAGCTGTTCGGCTGATAACTTTTAGCAAAAGCTATCGCCTCATTACGTGCAGCAATCGCAATTCCTGAATAACAGGCGGGAATATGCAATAACCAGCCTTTTGGTGAAGGTTTTTTAGGACCGTTTGTCAGTTCTACTAATAATTCTTCGGATAATTTTACATCTGTTAAAACAATATCATCACTACCTGTTCCCCGCATTCCAAGTGTATCCCATGTATGTTCAACACGTACTCCAGGGGTTTCTTTACTAATTAAAAACCAACCAACCGCTTCTTTATCTTCAACGTAAGTGGAGACAATATAATAATCTAAAACATCAGCCATTGTTGCAAAAGACTTTCTACCATTGACAATGTAATGATTACCATCACGAACAGCGCGTGTCTCCGGAACACCACCACGAGTTGGACTGCCGGTTGCAGGTTCAGTTGCAACACGATTCAGTACTTTTTTATTTTCACCGATTTCTTTTGCGATCATCGCAAATTTGTCTTGGGACCATAAATTTTGTTCACTTAACTCCATGACAATTCCCATATGCCAGCCAATAGATAAAGCCGTTGAACCGTCGCCAGCTGCAAGTCTTTCTTGTAGGAGAATCAATTCGTAAAGTGATATTTCTTGCCCGCCATATTCTTTTGGAAGCGGTAGGGATACGTAATTTTCCTGTTTTAAATCGGTTAGGTTTTCTAATGGAAATGTGGCATTTCTTTCTGCCTTAGGGACTCGCTGCTCTACTTGCTTTGCTATTTTGTCCGCTTTTGAAAATAAGTCATGTTGCCGTTTGCTTTTCAGAAAGGGTTTAAATAGATCTGACACAATTTTTCACCTCTTATTAAAATTGGTTACAATATAAATCATAGTAAATTTATCAGAATTAGTCCAATTAAAAATCATTGTGTTGGTGGTTTTCCATTGGCTCATTTGTTAGTATCTATAGTGGAGAGGAGCAATGTGTATGCGGCTGATTCGTGCTGGAATTCATTTTTATTGTGCTGGTATTATAATTTTAACGCTTGGTATCGCATTAACGATCCAATCTACATTAGGTGCTTCCCCGTTTGACTCGTTACTTGTCGGCTTACACCATACATTTGGTTTAACGGTTGGCAGTTGGGAAATTGTTGTCGGGCTAACCATGGTTATTGGCAACGCGTTAGCGGAAAAAAGAAGGCCAGAATACGTTGCTTTAGTAACATCATTGGTTACTGGAGTTGGTATCGACTCTTGGTTGTTTGCCCTAGGAGAGTTGGTTGTTCCAAGCACATGGGTTGGTCAGTCGGTTTGTTTAGTGGTAGGTATTATTTTTATTGGAATGGGTGTCGCAGCTTATTTGCAATCAAATTTTGCTCCGAATCCAATGGACCGTTCCATGCTTGTTCTATCAAGAATGACGGGCTGGAGTGTTACTTATTCGCGCGCGTTAATTAGTGTTATCCTAGTAATTTTAGCTTATTTCTTTGATGGAGCTATTGGCATCGGAACATTAATTAATGCATTGTTTTCGGGAGTGATTATTAGCTTCTTTTTACCATATGTCAAGACAATCAAAAAGGCGATTCATAAGCAAGGAGAACATCTTGCTTCTTAACAGGTTTCACGAATAGATCCTACATATCTCCAAAAACTAATCCTATCGATGAAAAGGAGGAGAATGTAATGAGTGGAAAACCAAAAGGACCGAAACAGCAGGAACAACCAAACTTGCCGAAAAGCCCGAAGCAACCATATGGCGAACCGCTTGATGGTTCCCACAAAGTAAAGAACCGCAACCACTCACGGCAAAAAAACGACGCAAACCACGACATGTAAGGGACAAGGGGGACAGCACCTTGTCCCCGTTGTTTTGGGTCAGAGTGGGACATGGGGACAGGTTTCTTGTCCAAGTTAGGGCAAATATTTCTATTTAAGTGGTAGGGTATATGTTATATTATTAGAATATAATGAATAGTTGTGGTGTAACCGTTATAATAAAAGAAATGGAGGTGTTCCTTCGTTTGCAATGGGAGCATTTATAAATTTACTACTATACATAATTGGTTTATTTGTTCTATATCTCATTATTCAAGCTGCTGTCAGAAATGCCATTGATAATTCTGAGGTTGGGAAGATCATTAGGGAAAAATATCGTAATCATGATGGTAATGATAATAATAATGACATAAAACCGTTTATGGGTGATGATTTAGATAAAGATTATTGATGGGGGGAGAATTACGTGAACTTTAAAGAATTCGGCGTAATCCTATTTGTTGAACGATATGAAGCAAGTGTGGAATTTTATCGTGATGTATTGGGGTTAGAAGTTAGAAGTCAAAAGGATATCCTGACAACCTTTAACATTCCTAATGGCTATTTAATGGTTGAAAAGGGCGGAGTTGGTTCTGAAAATGAGAAGGAACGGAACGAAAATCCGGTCGTGCTAAGATTCGATGTTGACTCGCTGGAAACTGAAGTTGCTACGCTTGAAAAACGAGGCGTAAATTTTGTACATAGACAGCGTGCATTTTATTGGGGGACGATTGCGGTAATTTTAGATCCTGATGGAAATCGGATTGAATTGGGAGAGATAAACAGTAACAGTGGATCATACGTCAAATAAATTGGAGAGGGATTATGAACGTAATAACAAGTGATGGTGTTAGGTTATATGTTGAGAAAAGCGGCCAGGGTGATCCTTGTATTTATCTACATGGCGGTCCTGGTTATTGGAGCAAATCCTTTCAATACTTTTCGGAGAATCTTTTGGAAGATGCACTGGAAATGATTTACCTGGATCAACGAGGATGCGGGCGATCGGAATTGGCTAGGGGGAAAAATTACAGTTTAGCACGATTAATTGATGACATAGAAGAAGTGAGGAAGGATTTAGGAATTGAAGCATGGTATGTGATGGGGCATTCATTTGGCGGGATTCTTGCGGTCAATTATGCTCATACATATCCCTCAAGAACGAAAGGATTAATTTTATCCAATGTCACACTTAATATGAAAAAAATCCTTTTGCCACCAAATCAGGAAAGGTCGTGAAATATTAGGAATAACATCAGAAGATATTTCAGCCGATCGACAATCACTATTGATACAGTTTCAGAATGTTCTTGAGAAATTAATTCGGACAGGGAAATACTACAAACTGCAATATCTGGATATTCACAATAGGCATCAAATGGATAAATTAGATAAAGAATTAGGTACGGACACATCTTTCCAACAATACATATTTAATTCAGAGGAATATTTTCAGGACTTTGCGCTTGCCACAGAAAATCTTGACCTTCCTGTATTAGTTCTGACTGGAAAACATGATCATGCTGTTGGCCCCGATCATCATGATACATTCAAGTTACAGCAATTGTTATTCAGGGGAAAGAGTTAAAGCCAGGTTTATTAATGAAAAAGAAGTGAGTGGAATGAAAAGAATTCATGATCGCCTTTTTGGTCAGTGTTACTATGCTTATCTGTATTATTCCAAGGATTTGACGATATTTTTGGTAAATATAGTCATAAGTTTTAATTTCCATTCGGTTCATAATAAAAATGAAGCTGTTTAACGAATGGAGGAATCTTTCATGCCGAAAAAGCAAAACAAGGTTGATCCTAAAGACAGTAGTAAAATCGCTGAGAAAAATTATGACCCATCTTATTATCAGGGAAAAACGCAATTTGAAAAGGGAATTGCAGAAACACATGAACAAGCCACTGATGATTATGTGGAAGGAACAATTGACCAGAAATTAGATTAATGATGATGGGGGATCTGTTTAGGGTCTCCCTCTTTTTAATGTCATAAATTTTTTCAAGAATTGCACTCTCTGGGGTATTTACCATAGACTATATTGTATTAAAAGTAATTAAGCCGATCTGGAACTGATTCGTTTTTAAAGTTTCGTAATAAGATTAGCAAACTCAACTCACATAACAGTAATTAACGAACCACCATAAATGTAATTGTACAGTTCGTCAACAACTGGAGGGGAAAATATGGCCGTTGTAAAGGCTACGGAAAAAGATATCGACCTTTTAGCACGATTGCTTAGAGCAGAGGCTGAAGGTGAAGGCCAACTTGGTATGTTGCTCGTTGGTAACGTTGGAATAAACCGAGTAAGAGTAGATTGTTCCGATTTTACACAGGTACGAACCATCCCAGAAATGGTTTATCAACCACATGCATTTGAGGCTGTTACACATGGATATTTCTACCAACGACCACGAGAAAGTGAAAGACGTTTAGCTCGCAAGGTGATCAATGGAAAAAGATATTGGCCTGCTAAATACAGCTTATGGTACTTTAGGCCACCAGGCGATTGCCCAGCCAATTGGTATGGTCAGCCCCTAGTGGATAGGTATAAGCTTCACTGTTTTTATGAACCAACAGGAGAAGAATGTGAAGGCGTTTATAGCACATTTTAAGCTGGGACATGGGGACAGGTTTCTTGTCCCATTTACACAAAATTAAATTTCAAGACTTAAATGAGGCCAATGTAAATAAGGAAGTGACTGTAAGATAAAACAGTCACTTCTTATTATGATTAAAAATCGTGAACTTGCACCCTCTGTTAGACAAGTTGTAATGTGTTGATGATGTATTCAGCAACTTCCTCTTCATCAAAATCATCAATCATTACCCTTGAATGATGATCAGCATATGTATTTTTACGTTCATAAAATAAGGATTTAATTTCTTCCATAGTCTTACCTTGCAAAACCGGGCGACTATCCACTAACATACCTAGTCGGGTTTTCCACGAATCCCAGGTAATGTCCAAGTGGAAGACGATGCAGTTTGCAAGACATGCATCTCTTATTTCCTTTTGCATGAATGCGCCGCCACCTAATGAGATAATTTTATTTTTTTGCGTTGAATAGTAAATAACAGTTTCTTTTTCCTTTTTCCGAAATGCTTTTTCACCAATTGTATTAAAAATCTCTGTTGTCGGCATTTGGTATTCTTTTTCTATTTTTTCGTCAATGTCGATGAAGTTACGGGATAGTTTGCTTGCGATCAATTTACCGACAGTTGTTTTTCCCACTCCCATAAAACCTACCAAAACAATACTTTTTTCTTTGAGCGGGATTTTATTATTTTTCATTGGAAAGCACCCTTTGATTATTAGTGAAAATATAATAGTTTTAATGATTATAATATACAGGGATGATTCTGTCCAAAGCGTAACAGGTTATAAATTATTTTACATTCTTTAACTGAGAAAATTTTGACAATGCCGTATCCCAATTAACAGCTTCCTCATTATGAACTGCATGCAATAATTCATGAAACACCGGCTGTAATCCATAAAAATTTTTAACCCTATCGTATAACGATTCTACAGATTCTGAACCATTATAATAGGACAAAACATTTCTCGTGAAAGTTGGACCAATATCCCAATAGAACCCGGCAAAATCAAAAGCTGGATCACCCAATTGTGCATCGGTAAAGTCAATAATTCCATTTATTAGCCCTTTTTGATTGTCATAGATAATGTTTGAGGCACCAAGATCCCCATGTATTATAGATTTTTGGAATAATTGTTTCGGATATAAATCAATAAATCCGGAAAAAGTTTGATGGATTTCTTGCTGCTGTATTTTGTTTAAAAAGGGGAAGATGTCCTCTTTTACTGATGTATAAAGATCGTTCCAGTAGTCATAAATTTGCACCGACTGAAAATTACCCACCTTATTTTTAACACAATGCAATTCACTTAAAAATTCGCCTATTACTTTTGCATTTTTAGTCTTATTTTGCAAGTTCCTTGGTCCATATTCTTTTAACGAAGTCCCGTGTATATATTTATAATATACACATTTTAGTTGGTTTCTATCGTCATATAGTGTTTTATAATTGGGAACTGCCACAGCGGATTTAACCCTATTCAATTCGGTCATTAACTTTGCCTCACTCTGTACTTTTCTAGCAATATCGTTGTTTTTCGGAAAACGGAAAACGATATCTTCATTAATAACAATAATATCATTGTCCCACCCGGTTTGATTGAACTGTATATGGTTTATTTTTAGCTCCGGTATCGCATTTTTAATGAAGTTAATCATTTCTTTTTCGGTCATCACAATAATCCTCTCACATGAATTACTTCAGATTCTACCATATTAAAGGATAATTAACTTGTTAAATAGAATGTTATTAAATGGAGGTGCATCATGGAAATTCGCAAACTAAAATCATATGAATCACCACCAATGGACTTATTACTTTTGGCTGATCCATCACGGAAAATGATAGAGGAATATTTAACGAGTGGGCATTGTTATGTCGCTATTATTGAAAAGGCAATGGTGGGAGTTTATGTAATGACCGTAACAAATCCTGAGACAGTCGAAATAGCTAATGTAGCTGTAATGGAAGGAAAACAAGGCAAGGGTATTGGGAAAATGTTGGTCACACATGCGATAAATAATGCAAGAACACAGGGTTTTATAAAAATAGAGATAGGAACAGGAAATTCAAGTATAGGGCAGCTAGCACTTTATCAAAAATGCGGCTTTAGGATTGCAGGAATTTCAAAAGACTTTTTCACAGTGAACTATCCGGAGAAAATAATTGAGAATAGTATTATTTGCAGAGACATGATTCGGCTGGCAATGGATTTGCGGGTGTAAAGTAAGGAGTTGATCAACGAATGGCGTACTTTTTTATCGGTTTAGTTATACTTGTTGTTATTATATCTCTGTACAAAAGAATAAAGGGAAAAAATCACAAGGTGAAGCATATACACCCACAAGTGACCTCTACAGGGAGCGAACAAATAGCTTCTCAGACAATAAACCTACTGTGGAAACAACGAGGAAAGCTCCGTATGAAGAAAATGATATTGAATAAGTTCAAAGAGGGAAGATAGGTTTTATTACTAATTTCTCGTGGTAACAATCGAATTTACCTAGGGGAATTATCTTTAAAATAGAAGGGTGCTGAGAATATGGAAATTGAAGATTTTACAGTTGCGCAATTTAGAGTTGCCAGACCAACCGATAAATTTGAGGAGATAATCAATTTTTATGAAAACGGAATTGGGTTGCCCCGTCTAACTGACTTTTCTGGCCACCGGGGATACAAAGGGGTAATATATGGACTTCCAGGTTCTTCTTATCATCTTGAATTTACTACACATGAAAGTGGTAGTCCGTGCCCTGCCCCAACCGAAGATAACTTACTGGTTTTGTATATTCCAGATAAAGCCCAAGTTGATAAAATTGCTGCTAGACTGTTTCGCATGGGATACGAAGAAGTGGCGCCGGAAAATCCATACTGGGAAGAGGAAGGCATCACTATTGAAGATCCTGATGGTTGGAGGGTTGTGTTAATGAATACGAATGGAATATAAATTTGAAGTAATAGTTTGTATGTATGGAAAGCAGATACAATAGAAAAACAGTTTTAATACGGAGGAGCGGTAAAATTAATCTCCAAAAATTTACATTTCCTGATAATGTATTATCAAATAATGTGCTGAAAAAATCAGCTTCACAATGAAAGGAAAGTTAAGTGGATATCTGTATCAAAGTAAACTCTTCCATTATACGTTGATATATTCGATCTTAAAACGGAATGGACTAAGAAAATTTTGAATGGGGAATAGAATGGGAATGAAAAAGTGGTTTGGTTCTGCAGGTGTATGTGTACATGAAAAAAGTCAAATACTTATGGTGAAACAGGGCAGACCCAAGGAAAAAAGGCTTTGGTCAATCCCGTCTGGTGGCAAAGAATTAAATGAAACTTTTGAAGTGTGTTGCATCAGGGAAATTAGAGAAGAAACAGGATATGATGTAAGTGTAGTTAGACCGCTGTTCGTAAAGGAATGTGCAGAATTTGGTGTTGAGATCGAAATACATTATTTTGAGGTTAAGCTAGATGGTGGTGAAGCGATGATTCAAGATCCTGACAGCCTAATCTATGCCATTGACTGGAAATCATTTGATGAAATAGACGAATTGGAACTTTCTTTTCCTGAGGATAGAAAATTTCTGCTAGATTTTTTAAAGTGAAATCCTTTTAGCAAAAATGATGAGGTTATTTATGTGGATTTGAAATTAATGGACATGAAGTCATAAGAATACCGAACAACACGCAGCAATAAGCCAATTTTATTAAGAAACCAATACAATTACATATGAAATAAAGTCAATTAAGCTAGAAACGGAGTGTACATATGAGAGTTTTACTAGAGTTACTTCGCATCATTTTTATTTTTGCTTTACTTGGAGGATTAGCATGGCTGGTTGTAGGTGAAGTCTATGCAATAAATGCTGAAACGCAAAAATATCAATGGATTGGTGCCATTGGAATTTATACATTACTTTTTGTTTTATATCGGAATAGATTACAGTTTTCTGGCTGGTATAAGGGCAGTGGAAGAAAAAAGTTATCTAAAAAGGTATCTTTATCGTTAATTTGTTTGTCTGTATTGTTGCTAGCTATGCCGATTATGATAGGGTTTTATCAGGCGTAAAAAAAGTAAGTTGATCGAGAAATACAAGAAAAGGTATTATTCGTGTGTGAAGTGGGGATGTTACATTTAGTAATTTTCCCGCAACTTTATTAACATAGATAATTATTTGATAATTTTAAATTAACTATGTATTATTATAAGTAAAAAGTCGGAGGTTTGATCAAATTATGGCAACCATCAAGGATTTTATGGAGTTGGATATTCGAATCGGTACTGTAGTAAAAGCAGAGCCATTTCCGGAGGCACGGAAACCTGCGATAAAATTAGAAATCGACTTTGGTGAACTTGGGATGAAACAATCATCTGCCCAAATTACAGAAAGGTATAATCCTGAACAACTAATTGGTCGCCAAGTGGTTGGAGTAGTTAATTTCCCCCCAATGCGGATTGCAGGATTTAAATCGGAAGTGCTTGTTATTGGTGGCGTTCCAGGAGAAGGAGATGTTGTACTTTTGCGTCCAGATGAACCTGTTGAAAATGGAACGCATGTGTCGTGAGTGGATAATTTAATTACAAACAAGTTTGAGAGGAGAACCATTATGTCAAATTTCGGTAATGATGTTCAGTTTAGCGTGTATCAAACAATGCCAAATCCAAATCCTAATAGACTTCCAGTAGTTTATGAAGACTGGGAAAAGAGCGCTCGTGAAGCATTAGATGATGGCCCGTTTTATTATGTGGCTGGTGGTGCTGGTGGAGAAAAGACAATGAAAGCAAATCTTGAAGCGTTTGATCGCTGGAAAATTGTTCCGAGAATGCTGCGGAATGTGGAAGATCGAGATTTGACCGTAGAACTATTTGGTGATACATATAATTTCCCTGTTTTACATGCGCCAATTGGAGTGCAATCGATTATTCATAAAGAGGGGGATTTAGGTTCAGCACGAGCATGTGCCAAAATGGGCGTTCCATTCATCGCAAGTTCCGCATCAACAATACCAATGGAAAAAATTGCTGAAGTGATGGGAGATGCACCACGTTGGTTTCAATTGTACTGGAGTAAGGATCCGGATGTTACAGCAAGTTTCCTAAAGCGTGCAGAGGCTTCAGGGTATTCGGCGATCGTAGTGACACTGGATACGCCAATGATGGCTTGGCGTGAGAATGATTTGAAAAACGTATATTTACCTTTTTTAATCGGAGAAGGCGTTGGTAATTATCTGACCGATCCAGCCTTTTGTGCCAAACTTGAGAAATCACCAAAAGAAGATCCAACAGCAGCTATTATGCATTGGACAAAGGTGTTTGGAAATGCAAGTTTAACATGGGACGATATAGCTTTTTTACGAAAACATACGAAACTACCAATTTTGGTAAAAGGAATCCTTCATCCTGATGATGCGAAATTAGCAATTGAGCATGGGGTTGATGGCATTATCGTGTCCAATCATGGTGGGCGTCAAGTGGATGGAGCAACTAGCGCTTTGGAAGCACTTCCACTTGTCAATGAGGTTGTACAAGATCAAATTCCCGTACTTATGGACAGCGGTATTCGTCGCGGGTCAGATATCATCAAAGCAATGGCACTAGGGGCGAAAGCAGTGCTAGTTGGAAGACCGTGTATGTATGGACTGGCCACTGCGGGCGAAAAGGGCGTTAAAGAAGTTTTGCAAAATATGGTCGCTGATCTGGATATTACAATGGCATTAGCTGGAGAACGGTCTGTACGCAACCTTAGCAAATCAATACTTAGAGAAACGAAATAACACAAATTAGTTTCATAAAAGGAGGATTTGCTGTGGAATACGACGTGATTGTAGTAGGAGCAGGACTCGCTGGTCTTGTCGCAACAGCGGAAATAGCAGATGGCGGTAAAAAAGTATTGCTACTGGATCAAGAGCCTGAAAGTTCGTTAGGCGGACAGGCATGGTGGTCATTTGGTGGATTATTTCTTGTTGATTCACCTGAACAGCGCCGGATGGGGATAAAGGATTCAAAAGAGTTAGCATGGCAGGATTGGATGGGAACAGCCGGTTTTGATCGAGAAGCCGATGAAGATTATTGGGGACGAAAATGGGCGGAAGCTTACGTTGATTTTGCTGCCGGGGAAAAACGCGCCTGGTTACATGAAATGGGAGTGCGTATTTTTCCAGTAGTTGGCTGGGCTGAACGAGGTGGTTATCTTGCTGAAGGACACGGTAATTCTGTGCCTCGGTTTCACATTGTTTGGGGAACAGGTCCCGGAATTGTAGCCCCATTTGAACGGCGTGTCCGAAAACACATAGATAACGGGCTTGTTACATATAAACCAAGATATCGTGTTGATCGTTTGCTTAAACATAATGGTGTCATTGTTGGTGTGAGTGGCTCTGTTCTCGAACCAAGTACAGCTGCTCGTGGAGAAAAAAGCTCCAGAAAAGTGGTAGATGATTTCGAACATCAGGCACAAGCAGTGGTCGTTACTAGTGGTGGTATTGGCGCGGACCTAGACTTGGTCCGAAAAAATTGGCCGAAGCGTCTTGGGGAACCACCAAAGCAAATGATTTCTGGCGTACCCGCACATGTTGATGGGCGCATGCTTTCGATAACGGAAGCGGCTGGTGGACGAATTGTTAACCGTGATCGCATGTGGCACTATACAGAGGGTATAAAAAATTGGAATCCTGTTTGGCCTGACCATGGCATTCGTATACTTCCGGGACCATCATCCATTTGGCTTGATGCAGAAGGGAACCGTTTTTCTGCACCTAATTTCCCAGGATTTGATACATTAGGTACACTCGAAGCTATTCAAACCGGATACGATTATTCTTGGTTTATTTTGACACAAAAGATAATTGAGCGTGAATTTGCCCTTTCCGGGTCTGAGCAAAATCCTGATTTAACTGGGAAAAGTATTAAACAAGTATTGGGTAGAGCACTGCCAGGCGCATCTTCCCCTGTACAAGCATTTATGGACAAGGGAAAAGATTTTATTGTAGCCGACAATATTGACAATCTTGTTATTGGAATGAATAAATTAATTGGAAAAAAACGACTGAATGCTGAACATGTTGAACGGCAAATCCAGGCTCGTGACAGGGAAATTGATAATGCCTTTACAAAAGATCTACAAGTAACAGCAATGCATGGAGCGCGAAACTACCTTGGCGATAAATTAATTCGCGTTGCGGCCCCACACAAAATTTTAGATCGGAAAAACGGTCCGCTTATCGCTGTTCGCCTAAATATTTTAAGTCGAAAAACATTAGGTGGATTACAAACTGATTTGTCTGGTAACGTACTGAATGATGAGGGTGTTGCGATACCTGGTCTCTATGCAGCTGGGGAAGTGTCCGGATTTGGCGGTGGAGGTGTTCACGGATATCGTTCGTTGGAGGGTACGTTTGTTGGTGGTTGTCTGTTTACTGGTCGAGAAACAGGTAGGGCTATACTGAAGGAATTGGGTTGATTTTCGTCTCACTACACCTTACCAACATAGGTTTAATTTTTTCCGTTTTGAGGGACGATAACTACAATGAAGTTTTCACTCGAAATGGAGGAGATTAGCAATCGGACGCTTGATTAGAAAACTAATTAAATATGGACCAATCATCTATCCTATTATTAAAAAGTTCATTGATAAACGGAGAGGCAAAAAGAATTATGATCAATCGTAAAAAATAACGAAGCTGGTTTGATTGTTAAACCAGCTTCGTTATTTTAACTAAGGACCAAAACAATTTTTGTAAATAAGTGCTAGTTGTCAAAGGAAATCAGTAATAGAAAACATGTCTCAAAAAAGCACCTGATTTACTTTTCATAATCTTACTTCTTTTATATTTTTTGCAAGCGTATACAATTCTGCAATAATAGTGTATACGCTTATTTTGCTTTTTTCCCTATTTCATGGGTTCGCTTGAATGTCGCTCTTTTGAATGTTAACTTGTATAACCGTTGACGGTTTTTTTGCTTTTGCTTATTCGTATGCAACTTGAGATTGATAGATTAAGAAGTTGCATAACCTTCAAAAAAGCAAACAAAAACTAGAAGGAGCGATTTGGTGAAATTTGGAGTTTTTATTTCGCTAGGTATTTATATGCTTGGCATGCTATTAATTGGATACTGGTCCTACCGAAAAACATCTAATTTATCGGATTATATGTTAGGCGGACGTGGATTAGGGCCAGCAGTAACAGCTTTATCAGCAGGTGCATCTGACATGAGTGGTTGGATGGTTATGGCGCTGCCTGGTGCAATGTATGCAACAGGGTTTGCCAGTGCATGGCTTGCGATTGGGCTGACAGTAGGTGCGTATGTGAATTATCTTGTGTTGGCACCTAGATTAAGAACGTATACAGAAGTTGCGAATGATTCGATTACGATCCCTGATTATTTAGAAAATAGATTTCATGATAAATCTAATATGCTAAGACTTGTTTCCGGTATTGTAATTTTGATCTTTTTTGCGTTATATGCATCAGCCGGAATGGTCTCAGGTGGTAAATTATTTGAAAGTGCATTTGGTTTGGATTATAAAATTGGCTTATTTCTAACTGTCGGTGTTATTGTAGCCTATACGTTATTCGGCGGCTTCTTAGCAGTTAGTATGACGGATTTTGTGCAAGGTGTTATTATGTTTCTAGCGTTAATTTTGGTCCCGATTGTTGCGCTGACAGATGTTGGTGGAACACAAGAAGCATGGGATCATATTCAACGCATTGATCCTTCGCTACTTGATTTCTTCAAGGGGACATCCGTTCTTGGTATTTTATCATTTTTAGCATGGGGTCTTGGTTACTTTGGACAACCTCATATTATTGTGCGGTTTATGGCAATCAGTTCAGTTAAAGAATTGAAGACAGCGCGTCGTATCGGGATCGGTTGGATGGCCATATCGATTATAGGTGCAATGGCAGCTGGTCTGATTGGTGTTGCATACTTCGCTGATCATCCTGGACAACTCGGAGATCCAGAAACAGTTCTGATTGTATTTGCGAATGTATTGTTCAATCCGTATATAACTGGATTCATTCTAGCGGCAGTGCTAGCTGCGATTATGAGTACCGTATCCTCACAACTGCTTGTTACTTCAAGTGCGGTTACAGAGGATTTCTACCGGACATTCTTTCGGAAAAAAGCAACTGACAAAGAACTAGTTTTAATCGGTCGGTTGGCAGTATTAGTTGTTGCAGTCATCAGTTTGATTCTCGCTTATACGCCAAATGATACGATTTTAGGTCTTGTCGGTAATGCTTGGGCAGGATTTGGTGCAGCATTTGGTCCAGTTGTATTATTAAGCTTGTATTGGAAACGGATGACCAAATGGGGAGCACTTGCCGGAATGATTGCCGGTGGTTTGACTGTAATTATTTGGCTCGCTATTCCAGGTCTGTCTGAATTCCTTTACGAGATCATACCTGGATTCATTATCAGTTTGATTGCCGTTATTGTTGTTAGTAAAATGACGAATAATCCGGAAAAAGCTGTACAAGAACAATTTGAACAAATGGAGCAAAAATTATCTGAAGAAGAATAAATGTGTTCAAACGTCACTATCTATGGAAATAGATGGTGACGTTTTTTTACTTTCAAAAAAGGGATGAAATCATATATGAACGAAAACCTATGGAGATTAGAACGAGCCGATACATGCATGAATTGAGGATCAACATATTTTTTTGGTTGTTTTTTTAAAGTTTTTTTTCATAATGTTTGTTGCTTTTTTATTTCGTAGTTGATATAGAATGCGATGTAGTGACAATTCTTTTTTGTGACGTTTTCTCTCACTCTAATGTGACCTGAGTGTTTGAACCCGCTACGGCAGAATACTTCGCTTTCCGTGGACACGGTTTCAGCCTCCTCAGAAGCAAAAACCACTTCCTGCGGGGTCTTTTCAGACACGTGCTGTTCCCACAGGACAAGTGATGCTTCGTCAGCGTTACATCGCACGCAGAAAATTGATCTGTATTTTCAAGGAGTCTCCGTATTCTGCCTCCGCTAGCAAAAGTTTTCTGGCTAGAGAGAAGTTATTGATTTAAAGTTCCATGATTTTCTTCTCACTTGAAGAGAAAGACTTTTTCAGGCTTGGGGAAAATGCGAGACTCCTATGGAAAAAGGAACAGTCTGAAGACCCACAGGAAGTGGTTTTCTTCCGAGGAGGCTGAAGCGTTCCCCATGGAAAGCGAGTATTTTCCCCAAGCCGCGAATTACCATTCATCTTGTAAAGGACGGGAGAAAGCCAGGTAAAGGTTGTGCCGCATTCTATATCTATTGTGTAAAAAACAACAATATTAGAAAAACAGCTTTTTGAAAAAATATCAAAGAAAAGATAGAAATTAATTCTATTTTCGTTCGTTCTAGTTTATCATTATATAATAGTAGAAATTATTTTAAAGTTGATGGTCATAAAAGGAAGGTAATATATGTCGGAAGAAAACATTACGAGACTCAAATTAGATGATAAGGAATTTATACTTATTGGGACTGCCCATGTTTCCAAAAACAGTGCCGAACAGGTGAAAGAAGTTGTCGATTCCGAAAACCCGGACGCTATTTGTATTGAATTGGATGAGCAGCGGTATCAATCAATTGTGGAAGAAAACAAATGGCGAGATACAGATATTTTCAAAGTTATTAAGGAGAAAAAAGCCTCTTTATTGTTAATGAACCTTGCCATATCCTCTTTTCAAAATCGCATGGCAAAACAATTTGGTATTAATCCCGGGCAGGAAATGATTCAGGGAATCCGTTCGGCTGAGGAAACAGGGGCAGATCTTGTCTTAGCTGATCGAAATATTCAAACAACATTTTCCAGAATATGGGGTGGGATTGGACTTAAAGGGAAAGCTACCCTGCTCATGCAAATCATCGGAAGTATTTTCAGTAAAGAGAGTATTACAGAAGAAGAACTGGAAAAAATGAAAAATCAGGATACGATTAATACAATTCTGAATGAGTTTACGGAGAGTTTTCCTAAATTAAAAACACCTTTGATCGACGAACGTGATCAATATTTAGCGCAAAAAATTAAGGATGCACCTGGTAAAAAGGTAATCGCGGTGCTTGGTGCTGCTCATGTTCCGGGGATAACAAAAGAGATAAAAAAAGATCATGACTTGAAACGATTGACTGAAATTCCGCCAAAATCCAAGGTTCCTAAAATAATTGGCTGGTCGATCCCTATCCTAATTATTGCACTAATTGCCTATACGTTTATCTCCAATCCATCTGCCGGATATCAGCAGACACTCAGTTGGATATTATGGAATGGTTCGTTTTCGGCACTTGGCGTTATAATTGCATTAGGACATCCATTAACCATCCTTACTGCCTTTGTTGCGGCACCGATCTCATCGTTAAATCCACTCATAGCTGCAGGCTGGTTTGCGGGCATTGTCCAAGCCTATATTCGCCGGCCTAGTGTACGCGACTTTGAGAAACTTTCAGAGGATGTTTTCAGTATAAAAGGCTTTTGGCATAATAGCGTCACACGTATTTTACTGATTGTTGTCTTAGCAAATTTAGGTAGCTCACTGGGAACCTTCATTGGTGGTGCAGACGTTGTTCGGTTATTTTTTGAAAATATCTAGTAATGATTTGGATAAGATTGGACAAAATGAGATGTATGGAAAATATAAAAGCGCTCTGTTATACGTAACAGAGCGTTTTTTATTTGGTGAAAATCCCGATATAAGTATTTACTAACTGGTTAGAACCACTATATTCAGTTCCAGAATCGGGAGCTTTAAAACTATTAATGAGCATTTGACTTTCATTTTTGACGAAAAAGTTTTATAATAATTTAAAACAGTTTTTATATTATGTTTTTTAATAAAAACGTCCTGAGTACATCGCAGTATGAGAGGGTGCTGGAATGCTAAGCGGCGTTAGATTAATAAATGGTGGGGAACTTTCCTAAATATATAAAATTCCTGGCCTAAATATAGCCGTCTCAAAAGAAATCCTTTTGGGGGCGGCTTTTTCATTGGGAAAGGTAAAATAATCGAATGAACAATATGCAAACTGATTTCCCAAAGGAGTACAAAAGTTGCATCGCGTACCAAGGAATGAGCATCATATAGCTATTTTTTCGATTTGCAAAATAGCTATATTTCTCCATAAAAAGCGAGAAACAAGGCATCTAATTTTTGTGGAAATGAAAAATGCTGCTATAAACCTGTAATTCTCCTAACGTTTGAATTTGAAAACAGGATTTTCGTTATTTGCATAAAATTGAGGGCGCATTATAATGGAGTAAATATCCTGGAAATGAGGAAGATCAATATGAAGATAGTTAACGCACGGAATTATGCTGTGCGCTCACCATTAATTAAAATATAAAAAAGAGGAGCTGTTAGCATGGCAGAACTAAAATATGAGATTATCGAAACAATTGCAGTACTTTCCGAATCGCCAAAAGGCTGGACAAAAGAGCTTAATTTCATTAGTTGGAATGGCCGAGAACCAAAATATGATTTACGAGATTGGGCACCAAATAAGGAAAAGATGGGGAAAGGTGTTACGCTAACAGAAGAAGAACTATCAAATCTGAAAGTTGCTTTATCAAAAAAACTAAATCATAAATTTTAGAACATGAATGATGCATGGACCATAATCAATACGAATAAGTTAATTATGGTCCATTATTTTAGCTGGTATAAATCGTTGAAGGTCATTCAACGATCCTCATGTTTCCAAGTCGTTTCTTTCCCACTAATAGGACATACCGGGAAATCTTCATCTTCACTAAATGTTACTCTTTTACCTGATTGGCAGATATATTCCCCATTTACGGGAACACCTTGACCAGTTCGATATTCTCGATAATTTTCATCCATTTTGACTGCCTCCATTTTATAAAAAAAGACATTGCGTAATGACCTTAATTAGTATAATCACATGCTTTCTTAGTCTGTTATAATTATGAAGGAATATACATATAAGAGCGTAAATAATAGATGGAAGGTGTATTCCCTTGAAAAGTAAGCAAATACGACTTCATTTTCAAAAACTGGAAGCGCAAAGAACTGCTTTTTTCCGAGATAGTAACTTGAATTTTGCGGATTCGTGGACAAGGCCTTTGCCGGAAAAATGGTCAATCGGCGAAACACTCTATCATCTTCTTTTAATGGCAAGGTTGTTCAGGAGATTTTCGCTTGTTTACATACCTGTTATGCTTCCGCTAGCACATCTTAGAAAGAAAAAGGCCTATAAAATAGAAATACACGACATTTATCAAGAATACCGGCTTAAGAAAAAACGTGCTATGAATGCGCCATTTCTAATAAAACCACCGGCTGATCTGGAGGAAAAGTGGAATGTTGAAGAAATAAAAAGCTTTCTTGAACAGGAGACAGATAGGTTGATGGATATCCTTAATAATATCGATCAGGATGTGGCGGGGCAGATTTATTACCCTGATCCGATTGCAGCATACCCTAACTTGATACAATGCATCCATTTACTCGCGATTCATGAGCAGCATCATTTTACTATTACGAAAAAATATTATCGTTAAATTGAGTAATAAAGGTTTTCATACACACGTCATATAACACGATACAGCGGAATTATAACTGGTGTGTCTCGATTTACTAATGCTTATAACCGAATGGCACCGCTTTCTCTCACTAATTGAACCTTATACGCACTATTTTGGCTTACCCCCTTGCAACATTGTGCACAGATGTTATCCTACATAGTGTTGTGAACGAACGGAAGAAACTACATCTGGAGGAGATTCACATGTTAAAACAAAAGATAATTGCATTTTTGGGTGCAGGTTCTATGGCTGAAGCAATGATTTCTGGGATGATCCAAACGGAAAAAGTGCCAGCTGAGCAAATTATCGTAACAAATAAATGTAATCAAGAACGTTTAAATACAATTGAAAATAAATATGGAGTCCGGACAGTTCCACTAGCTGAATTGCCCTATGCGGAAATTGACTACTTTATTTTAGCAATGAAGCCAAATGGTGCGGAGGAAACACTTGCGGCGATTAAGGACATTATTCGTGTTGATCAAGTGGTTGTTTCCGTGTTAGCAGGGATTTCGACTTCTTACATGGAAGAGCGATTAAACGTTGGGCAAGAGGTAATTCGCGTTATGCCGAATACGTCAAGCATGATTCAAGCATCCGCCACAGCTATGACACCGGGAAGACATACGAAGGAAGACAATGTAAATATCGCGAAAGAACTACTTGAATGTATGGGGAAAGTTTACATTATTGAAGAAGATCAAATGGACATTTTCACTGGCTTAGCAGGAAGTGGACCAGCATATTTCTATTATTTAATGGAACAAATGGAGAACATCGGAAAAGTTAGTGGAATGGATGGGGAGCAGGCACGAAATATTGCCGCTCAAACACTTTATGGCGCTGCAAAAATGATTATAGAGCGTCAGGAATCCCCAGCAGACCTACGCAAAAAAGTTACATCACCAAATGGTACGACTGCCGCCGGACTTGAGGCACTTGAGAAATATCACGGTGGGGAAGCTATTTCACAGGCAGTCAGCCATGCAGCGAATCGATCTAAAGAAATTAGCAAAGAACTTGACCGAGTATTGGTTACTTCTTAATCCTGATAGAACGCACCAACAGCATACTACCAATCATTTTGCCTTGTTACACGTATGGAGCGTGTGACAAGGCAATTTTTTGATTCAGGAAATTTATCATTCCTTTATGAAAGGCATATACAAGTGATCCTACCGTAAAAGGTTGTTCATATATTTGAATATGGAAAAATAGCGGGGATAATCACAAACTACCCCTGTTATTTTATTAAGCGATTTGCTTTCTTTCTTAAAGAGAACGTCTTCTAGATTTTTTTATGTTTAAAAAAAATGAAACATAATTATAATTTCATGGGTCTTATAAGTGCATGGCAAGGAGGATTTTACATGAAGGATTATCGCGATTATCCAACTAAATTAAATAAAGATCAACTTTATGCAGCTGATAAAGAAGAAATAATAAGCGATCTAATGGCAGCTCATTCGAACAAGGTATACTTACTTGCTTACTCTTATGTGAAAGACCATGGAATAGCTGAAGATGTCGCTCAAGAAGTTTTTATTAAATGCTATCGACACTTGGATAAGTACCGAGGAGAGGCATCTATTACTTCCTGGATTTATCGAATAACGGTGAACACATCAAAAGATTTTTTAAGGAAAAACAAATTTATGAATATCATATATCCACGTCATTTTTTTGATGGCTTTATGCGCAGTGAAAGCTCTGAAGATACGTATCTAAAACAAAATAGAAAAGAAGAAATGTTACAGACCATTTTTGCCCTGCCAATAAAATACCGAGAAATTTTGGTTTTATATTATTTCCATGAGCAAAAGATCGATGAAATTGCAAATTCCCTTAAAATTAATGCCAACACAGTAAGAACTAGATTGGTCAGGGGCAGGAAGAAACTAAAACAAAAGTTGTATTTTGTTGAAGGGAAGTGATTATTATGGATGAAAAATTTAAGAAAATTAAGGATTATTATTACAATAACTACTTTAAACAAGAAACTGCTGAACGAATTAAAAATGGTGTGTTTGACGAAATAAAAAAGAAAAAAGTAAAAACTCCTGTTGGTAAAAAAGTGATGTACTTCAGTTCAGCTATTGTACTGCTATTTGGAATATTAATTGGCTCAGCATTTGTATCGCCTTCTGTTGCCAATGTTTTAGCACAAATTCCAGTTCTAAACGGACTTTTTGAGAAAGATTCTCCTTCTTCCTCTTTAGGCAAATCCGTAACAGATGAATTGAGGGAATTGGATTACAATATTGGCGGTTCATTCCTTGATGTTCGGAAAAAAACAATCGGAGTAGGAATAATAGGATCGGAAAGTTATTTTAATGAAGTGAAAAAAGATGTCGAGCAAGAAATAGAGGACATATTACATGAAAAAGGATTGGATGCCTATCATGTAAAAGTAGGGCGTGAAGAAGAAAGAGTACCTGTTGAAAGTGAAATTTCCGATGAACAAAAGAAAGAAATTGAAGCCTATATGAAAAAAAGCAAAGATCTCGAAAATGCTATTTTGAATGAATTGGCTAAACAGAATTATGATATTCTTTCAGCACATGTAAGAATTAACAAGATAGAGAAGTTTATCCCGTTAGAAATACCAGTATCTGAAACTAGGGTCGAGGAGATCAAACAAGTTGTAAATAATATCGTGGAAGAAAAGAATTTAGATGATTTCAAAATTAAAGTATATAAAATTGATCCAGAGAAAGAAAAAGCTGATAGAAGATGGAGCCCGGTTATTACTACGATTGCGGAAGGGCTAATTGGAATGAAAGAGTTAAAAGTTGAAGGCGTAGGATATTCCTTCTATCCATCCCCGTTAACACTTTCAATAAGGACATCGATTGATTCATCAGACTCAAATGCAAAGGAACTTGGTAATGAAATTAAGCGCAAAGTTCGTCAATTTATTGAGTCTAATGAAGTGGCGGAAATCGTGAAAGATGATCCTTATAATATTAACGTTTATAGTAAAGATAAAGAAAAGATAAACTAGGATTCTGCAAAAGAAGAACTATAAAAAGGCTAACTCTAATTTGGTTTAGCCTTTTTGAACATCCTCTTATAGAGGTTGTTCAAAAAGTCACCAAATGGTAAGCGGCGAATCTCTTCGTTGGCTTGTCTTTTCGGTCCTCATGTAGATTTTGCCTACATTCCGGTCCTCAAGACTACACCGCCTCGACCTTCTTGCTTCTAATTTGGCGACTTTTTGAACACGCACTTATAGTGGAAAAAATGTCTTGGAAATCTAACGAATATAGTCTTCAGCATTCCCTAATCCATATCTGATAAAGCTCAATTGCAAAAAGGTTCGCATTCGTATCTTCCACAGTTAACTCAGTAAGCGGAAGCGTCATTTCCTCATCACCACGTTTGCAAACAAGCTTAATCCCATCTGCTTCATCCACATTCATTTCTTGATCTAATCCTACGCAAGTAACCTCAGTTTTTTCGTTTAATGCCAAAAATGGAAACGATAGTTCATCACGTAAATAATCATAAAATGTTAACAACCGTTCTTCATTTACCACAAGTGAATTTGCTTGTTCATTCCCATAATAGTTTTTCAATATAGATGTGGTAGGAGCTCCTAATATTCTCGCTACCTGTACTTTCCAATCGCTCATACCATTTGCCTCCAACGTGCTTTTGTACAGTTTTAGTATAAAAGGTATCCGGAAACGTGTCTATCCATTAGCTCCAAAA
>NZ_JBSVKG010000026.1:0-52096 GCF_054048505.1 Virgibacillus sp. FSP13
TTTGCTTCTCGCGCCGATGTTTTGCTTCTCGCGCCGATGTTTTGCTTCTCGCGCCGATGTTTTGGGCATCAATCCTCTAAAATCGGATTGATGCCCAAATTAAAACATCCAACACGGCTACCATAAATCTCCCCTCTCTTTTTTACGCTTTCGCATTTCTTCCGTCCATGCCTCAACTTGTTCATGAATATCATCAGATCGTTCGTCAATTTCTGCTATTTTTTCCGAGCGAAAATCTTGCATTTGATCCATCATATTACGATACCGATCAGAAATTAGAGTCTTTAATTTGTCTCTTACATCGGAATCCAGCATTTCTTCCTCTCTCAATATAGCTAATGCTTCATCATACCTTGCTTTTTCATTTTTAATTATCGTACGAATAATTTCTAATTCTTTATCAAACCGCTCATATTCATCTAGTTTTTCCCATGGTCCAGGGGCTTTTGTAAATGCCCATGCCAGGTCGATATTCGATGGTAGCCATTCTTTTTCAATCGTTGTTTGCAAATCATCCGCATCATCAGCACCATAATATTCACCTTTACCAGCTGTTGATACTGCTTTAAGTTGACTTTCCGCATCTTTGTCTACGTGAAAGCCAATAATATTTACAGTTCGTTTTTCATTATTTTTGATAAATGCTTTTGCCTCTTTAACCGGATCGCCATCACACGTTTCTACACCATCACTGACGATGTAAACTGTTATCGTACCATCCATATCTTTGCTCATTTCCGTTGCTTTTTTAATCGCACCGGCTAATGGTGTCCACCCTTTACTTTTAAACGTTGCCAACGATTCCTCGAACACTTCTTGATCATAAGAATTCATTGGATATATTTCTTCTATCCCGGTGCAAGATAATTGCTTATCCGCATCAGATTCCGATCCCTTATGACCGTAAACAACTAAAGATACTTCATTCTCCTGACCAATTGTTTCCGCAAAACGCTTTACTGCATCCTTGGCTATATCCATTTTCACTTCGTCATCAACACGTAAAAGCATACTGGAGCTAGCATCTAACAAGATAATTGCTTTTCCTGATCTAGGTTCGTTTTTCACTTCCTCAGCAGACTTTCCCGGATTAGGTAAAAAAGGCTCTTCAAATTCGGGCTCAAAATCCTCCGCTTGCTCAATTACTTCTGGATAATAATGGCTTCCCAATAAGTAAACGAGACCCTTTTGCAGCTTTACAGGATTTTGCGTTTCATCCGTCAATTTTTCTAGGCTACTTTTCAATTCCCTGACTGTCTTATTGCTCAATTCAGCATTATCCGCTTGCTCCAATTCCGCTTTTAAAGTCATATCCTTCATCAATTTTCCACCTTGTTGTGCTTTTAATTTTTTTCGAGAATCTCCTAGAATTATGGAATTCACTTGATTAACAGGTGAAACTGCTTCCTTGCTTTTTTCTTCCGTATTATCCTTGTTCGTATCTTTACTAACTTGTTTATCCTTATCACTGCATGCACCTAGCACCAACAGCAATGAAATGAAAAAAATCCCCACATACATTTTTTTCATCATTCGCTCATCCTCTCTATCCATCCTATATAGAAGCATGAACAGATAGACCTTGTTAGTCAATCATACAAAGGTTCTAAAAATATATTCGAATAGGTATATGGTACTGAATTCAAACCTACAAAAAAATGATGTATAGCCGTTTCCATTATGGTACTTGTGTCATCTAATATAGAAACAAGTGATATAAAGGATGGTAAATATGAGTCCAAAACTTACGAAATTTGTTGATCGCCTGCCAATCTTGAAAACATTGAGGCCAACTCGATCAACTAAAAATAAAGATTATTATGAAGTTCGTATGGAAGAGTTCCGGCAGAAATTACACAGAGATTTAAGACCAACGCGTTTGTGGGGATACAATCGTCAGTATCCAGGTCCAGTAATTGATGTCACACGCGGCAGACCAATTCAAGTAAAATGGATGAACAAACTTCCGGGCAACCATTTACTCCCTGTCGATCGTTCCATACACAATGTAAAAGAACTTCCGGAGGTACGCACCGTTACACATTTACATGGCAGTGAAACCAAACCGGAAAGTGATGGGTATCCAGAAGCATGGTTTACAAAAGATTTTAAAGAGGTCGGGCCATTTTTTGAGCGAAAGATTTACGAATACCCGAACCACCAAAGGGCTACTTTGCTGTGGTATCATGATCACGCAATGGGCATTACCAGGCTTAACATGTATGCAGGTTTGGCTGGTCTGTACATCATTCGCGACAAGCAAGAAGAATCATTGCAGCTACCAAAGGGAAAATATGAAATTCCTTTGATGATTCAGGATCGGTCATTCAATCGGGATGGTTCGCTTTTTTACCCACGACAACCAGACGATCCAGCTGAAAATTTACCGGATCCTTCGATTACACCGTTCTTTCTCGGTGACACAATCGTTGTGAATGGTAAAGTATGGCCGTTTCTCGAAGTGGAGCCACGAAAATATCGATTTCGCATCTTAAATGGTTCTAATACACGAGCATATCAACTATACCTAGACACCAACAAACCATTTTATCAAATCGGATCAGATGGGGGCCTATTACAAAAGACACTAAAAGTAAAAAAGTTGTCAATCGAACCAGCAGAACGCGTTGATGTAATTATTGATTTCTCAGATTTTGCAGGTCAAAAAATACATTTAAAAAATGACCTTGGTCCAGATGCTGATCCAGCTGACGAGACAAATGATGTGATGCAGTTTATCGTAAACATTCCACTTTCTAAAAAAGGCAAAGATACCATTCCTAAAAAATTATCTTCCGTTCCTTCCCTAAAGCAAAATAATGTATCAGCAATTAGAAATCTAAAACTTGTCGGTTCAACAGATGAACTTGGCCGACCTTTGCTGTTACTTGATAATAAAATGTGGATGGATCCGGTTACAGAAAAACCGCAATTAGGATCAACAGAAATATGGTCGTTAATGAACGTAACAGGATTTACGCATCCAATTCATATTCACTTAATCCAATTTCAAGTCTTAGATCGTCGACCATTTGATCTTGATCAATACAATAAAGATGGAAGTATTGTATACACCGGACCAGCTGTTCCACCAGAACCAAATGAACGGGGATGGAAAGACACTGTTGCTGCCCATTCCGCTGAAATTACGCGGGTGATTGCTAACTTCTCTCCTTATACAGGATATTATGTCTGGCATTGTCATATTTTAGAACACGAAGATTATGATATGATGCGTCCATTTATTGTTATCGACTCTGAGGAACAGGAATAACCAAATCTATTTTTGGTATAAGAAGTCTTCCTTTTTAAAATAATGATTTTGTTCCCTCCCTCTAGTTGGAAAGGAATATGCATTTTTCGAAAAAATTAGTTATTTTGGCGTATTGTTCAACTTTTACTAGACTGCTATCCTTTAACTAATAGATATACTAAATAAATGGTAGTTCCATCTGGAGGTAACCAATATGTTTAACGTGCAATTTTTCCAGTAGTTGATTTTTAAAATTAAAATCATTAGGGAGGAAGCAAAATGAGCAATAGAAAAAGGGTATGGTTTGAAGAAGCCGGTCGTAAATTAGATCCAGGGTTAGTCGAACAATTACATCAAAAAAGAAAAGAAGATCCCTATGAAACAAGCAACGATGGCATTCCAGTAATTCTTTTTACAAAAAACATTGAAAAGGATAAGAAAAATGATTTGCTGAAAACTTGCCAACAGGATGCAAACAACAAAGTAGACAGTGAATCAGAAATCGACAATACTGTATGCGGCCACATGACACCAAAGATGATCAGACAAATTAAAGATCATGAAGCAGTGGATCGCATTTTTTATGACCGGTATGTTACAACCCTCCTTGACATCGCAACAGAGCAAATCGGTGCAGTGCATGTCCAAGAACAACTTGGCTTCACCGGAAAAGATGTCACGGTTGCTGTAATTGATACTGGAATTCATCCCCACACCGATTTAACAAAACCTACTAATCGATTGATTGCTTTTAAAGATTTTATAAATGAACAAGAAGAACCTTACGATGATAATGGACATGGGACACATTGTGCTGGAGATGTTGCTGGGAATGCTTATCAATCGGAGGGCAAATATATTGGTCCTGCTCCTGAGGCCTCTATTGTAGGTGTAAAAGTTTTGGATCAAGATGGTGGGGGCAGATTGTCAACGATCATGAAAGGGATTGAATGGTGTATCAAACATAAAGAAGAACACGCTATTCGAATCATTTCCCTTTCATTAGGTGCCCAAGCATACGAATCCTACCGTGATGATCCATTAGCATTAGCTGCTCAAAAAGCGTGGCACCATGGTATTGTGGTTTGTGCAGCCGCTGGAAACAGTGGGCCAAAACCGAAAACGATCAGCACACCTGCTATCAACCCATTCATCATTACTGTAGGATCGACAGCTGATCAAAATAGTGTGACCCGAACGGATGACGAAATTGCTGATTTTTCAAGTCGTGGACCAACGATTGACTCTCTGATCAAACCAGATATTTACTCACCTGGATCAGATATCATTTCACTCTTGGCACCAGATTCTAATCTAGAAAAGCAATTACCAGAACAAATTATTGAGGATCATTATTTACAGTTATCCGGTACATCAATGGCTACTCCAATATGTGCGGGCGTGATTGCCCTAATGTTAGAGGCGAATCCTCAACTGAGCCCCAATGATGTAAAAAGTATTCTGCAGACAACAGCGCAACCAA
The DNA here is from genome assembly GCF_054048505.1 of Virgibacillus sp. FSP13. NCBI lineage: Bacteria > Bacillati > Bacillota > Bacilli > Caryophanales > Bacillaceae > Virgibacillus > Virgibacillus sp. FSP13. The sequence goes on from NZ_JBSVKG010000026.1 coordinate 4,737, forward strand.
TGCTTGATGACCATTGGGGATATATAAAGGCACAGGATGCAGTAACAATGGCTCAAAATTATTTTCACTTTCAACAGAGTGTATCGGAAGCTAAGTAATATATCTTTAGTACGACGAAGTTAATTAGCAATAGTCACTTTAGAAAAGCTGTTCCCAAAAACGGAGTACTCCTTTGTGGAACAGCTTTTGAACATTTGCACTTCTCCTTCCCCTCAAGTCATTCTTGCGCAAATCTATTAATCAATGCTTTAAACCAGAGATAACCGACAACACTCCTTCAAGGTCTGCTATTTCAAAATCCGGGGTTACTTCCTGCCGCTTTCTTTTATTGCGATTCACCCAAACAGAAGTAATCCCTGCTCGAGATGCACCAAAAATATCCGTCATGATATTATCCCCAACCATCACTGCTTCGCCCTTCTGAACAGAAAGAAGTTTTAATGCATGTTCGAAAATTGCCGGGTCCGGTTTTCCTTTGCCAAAAGCTCCTGATACAACAATATGGTCAAAATATGGTGCCAGTTTTGGTGTCAAATCAAGCTTGGTTTGTTGTAAATCAGGAGAACCGTTTGTCAATAACAGCAAGTGATAGTCCGCCTTCAACTGATCCAGTACACGAAATGTATCATCAAAAACAAATGGCATTTGCTTGCGCATCCTTGGAAATGTTTCCCCTAGTTCATAACCTAATTGAGAATCATCAATACCAGCGTCTTTCAACCCCAATGTCCAAGCTTCTTTCCGATATTCAGGAGCAAGCTTTCTCAGCTTGTGAAAGGTTTCGCCTTCATCTAAAAAATTCCCCCATAACCCTTCGAAAGGATTGATACCAATTTTCTGGGTAAAATCATAGGTATCATAAGAGGCGTACAACTGGCGGGCATTTTCCTTCACCTTTTCCTCTAACAAAATCGGATTGAGAGCATATTTATCTAGAACCGGTTTACAAGTAGCTTTAAATGCTTCGTTAATACTTTTATTATCCCATAGCAACGTATCGTCCAGATCAAACAAAATCGCTTTTATCATTTTTAACTTCCTTTCATATATCACCCTTTTTCTTTAATTCGACAAATAAGGAATAATTTCCTCTCTTATGTTTTAATTCACAAATGAAGCTGGCGCTTGAAACCCGGCCTCATTTTTAGTCTCATCCATAAAATGAAACTTCTATATATAGGGAGTTATTAATGCGCATTACGTTCTGCAGTATCCGAGATCTCCTGTCATAGGGATAAACAGTTATTGTGCCGTATAACCACCATCTAACAAAACAGCTTGACCTGTCACACCTTTTGCTTTATCACTTGCCAAGTACATCGTATAATCTGCAATTTCCTGCACTTCCAACAATCGTTTCTGTGGGACTAACGGATAAATAACGTCCTCTAACACCTTTTCAAGTGAAACATTTCGATTATTCGCCAAGTCTTCAAGTTGATTCCTCACAAGTGGAGTATCCACATATCCCGGGCACATCGCATTAACTGTTATTCCGTCTTCAGCCCCTTCCAAAGCTGCTACTTTAGTTAGACCGATTAATCCGTGTTTGACACTGTTATAAGCAGCTTTGCCAGCAAAACCGATAACTCCATTAATCGATGCCATATTGATAATTCGTCCATACCCTTGTTTTTTCATAATTGGAAAAGCATGTTTAATTGCTGTGAACGGTGCAACGAGCATTATTTTGGTGATCAGCTCAAATTTTTCTGTTGGAAATTTCTCAATCGGGGCAATGTACTGTAATCCTGCATTGTTGATTAATATGTCAAGTCTGCCATACTTCTCAACTGTTTGATCAATCGCATTGGTTAATTGCTCTTCATTTGTCACATCGCACGTGATGCCAAAACAATCACATCCGTCCTTGATCAACTTTTCAGTAACCTCTTGCAATTTTTCCTCGTTAATATCCGAAAAGACAACTTTTGCGTTGTCTTTCGCGAATTCAACACCAATTTCATGACCAATTCCACTTGCAGCACCTGTTATGAATACTACCTTATCATCTACTAACACCGGGATACCTCCAAAATCATTAATTTACTTAAATGTCATTTTATTTAAATTAACGCTCAAAATTCCAATTATCACATGGTACTTTTCCTCATTTCAATATACTCTAAACACTACTCCAACATAACCAGTGACAAAGTATAAACTTATTACCCAGGAAATAAGTTATGAAAAAATTCAATTGTACGCCTGTCTTCACAAGTAATTAAAGGTAAGAAGGAGTATAAACGAGAAAAAAGGGTCTGTCCCCACTTGAGGGATCAGACCCTTTTTTTACGATCCTGAAGTGCCTGGACGACTTTGGATATTGTACTTTTTTTCACCTTTTTTCTTTTCCCTATCTAATGCATTCAGTTCTTCCTTACTTTTGTTTTTGGCCTTTTTACTCATGACATAACCTCCTCATTTTTAGTTTGACTCATTTTAATAAAAAGATGAGCACTAAATCCTACAAACAATGCATCTCATTTTCCGCCTGATCCCAAGGCACTTTATACCCTTGGCCTTTTGCACAAAATATAGAGTTGGACGAGTATTCTGGGTCAGCATCTTTATTGTAGCTGATTTTTTTATAACCTCTTCTGCATTATGACAACGATCATACCCGCCAAACTGAAGATTTAACCTTCCTTTCCCGTGAGTAAAAGAAGCAAACTTGAGGTTGTAATTCATGAATGTTGCTACAGGTACGCTCCCCTGCACAATCACCTTGTCCCCTATCGTTTTCGGCGGGTCAAAAGTTCCATGTGCTTGCTGTATATCTGATAACACTCTCCCAATATGGTCTAACCCTACTTTTATTTTAAAGTTATAATATGGTTCCAGTAATACATTTTTTGCCTTTTCCAAACCTTGTCGTAACGCGCGGTATGTAGCCTCTCGAAAATCACCGCCAGAAGTGTGCTTGTTATGTGCCTTTCCAGTTAATAAGGTGATTTTTATGTCAGTGAGAGCTGAACCCGTCAACAGACCATGATGATCTCGCTCAAATAAATGGCGGTGAATTAAATTTTGATTTCCAATCGACAAATCATTTGGATGACAGTCCGATTCAAAGGTAATTCCACTGTTTCTCTCAGCCGGCTCTATGTTGAGATGTACTTCAGCATAATGCTTTAATGGTTCAAAATGTCCATAACCAACTACTTGGCTTTCAATTGTCTCTTTATACAGAATTTCAGGTTCGGCAAAAGAAATGTTAAAACCAAACCTGCTCTTAACAAGTTGTTCCAATACTTCCAGCTGGATGACTCCCATAACATGGATATAAATTTCTTGAAAATTTTCATCCCATAAAACGTGTAAAGATGGGTCTTCTGCATCTAGGATATGAAAGAATTGCAATACTTCTTTTACATGAATAGATGAATCAAAGACAACTTTTGACTTTAAGGTTGGTATCATTTCATAGTGAACCTTTTCTTTAAGCGTACCTACGCCGTCTCCAACAGACGCCTTTGATAGTCCAACAACACCAAAAATTTCGCCTGCTGAAACTTGCTCAACTGTCTTGAAACTTCCGCCATGATAAATTCTTAATTGTGTTACTTTCTCCGTCACCCTATTTTCTTCATCACCATAGCTAATCTCATCCCGAACACGTAATGAACCATTGACTGCTTTTAGAAAAGTTACTCTAGTCCCGTTGTCATAGCGAATTTTATAAACCTGACCAGCGAATTCACCCTTGTCTGAAAAAGAAGTTATGGTAAGTTGATCCAGGTTATCAAAAAATTTAAGAACACCAGTATCCTGTAAAGCAGAACCATTAGAACAAGCAAAAACTTTATTCTCCTTAATGAGCTGTTGTAATGTTCGGAGCCACAGGTCTTTGTCATAACCTGATTCCATATAATGTTCAAGAACATGTTCGTCACGCTCTGCGACAAATTCGATTAATTCTTCTTTCATTTCCCCATTATGAAAGGTTGTTGTAATATCGCATACATCTTCTGTTAGGTTGGTACGAATTTCGTCCAAGACAGCTGCTACATTAGCCCCTTCACGATCCGTTTTATTAATAAAGAAAAATGTAGGAACATGATATTTTTGCAGCAATTGCCAAACTGTTTCTGTATGACCTTCTACACCTTCAACCGCACTAACCATGACAATAGCATAATCCATCACCTGGATGGCTCGTTCCATTTCCGGAGAAAAGTCCACATGACCAGGGGTGTCAATCAGAAAATAATTGGAATCCTTATATGTAATTAGCCCTTGATCTGCAAATACCGTGATCCCCCGTGCCTTTTCAATATCATGACGATCAAGATAAGCATCTCGATGATCAACACGGCCTTTTTGTCGGATGCTTTTTGTATGGTAAAGTAGTTGCTCCGAAAAGGTCGTCTTCCCAGCATCAACATGTGCTACTATTCCGATTGTCTTATTCATTGTGTCACCCCGACCAAATTTTTACGAATACGTTTATTATACCAAAAAATCGTCCATCGTTTTTCATGAGGTGTTATAAGAGGTTGTTCAAAAAGTCACCAAATGATAAGCGGCGAATCTCTTCGTTGGCTTGTCTTTGCGGTCCTCAAGACTACGCCGCCTCGATCTTCTTGCTTCTAATTTGGCAACTTTTTGAACACGCACTATAAAGTAAAAATTTATTCAGCAGGGTTTTCTTTATCCCCACTGAATGTTGGTTGAACAGAATCGGGCTTTTACGGGCAGTCGCCCCCCCACTTACAATTATTTATTCCCTCGAATTTTTGAAGTGGAAGTATTACTGCCCGTTAATGCGAGATAAAAGTAAAAGAAAAGGCCTTACGTCTATCAAGGTCTAAAATGTTTCATATTTATTGACCGAAGATATCATCGATTCGTTTTATATCTTTGTCCGATAATGTGATTTCTGCGGCTCTTTTGTTACTCTTTACTTGTTCAGGTCGTTTAGCACCAGGTATGACCACATCCAATGATGGACGAGAGAAGTACCAGGCAAGAATAATGTGAGCAACCTCTTCATCATAGGCATTTGCAATTTCTCTAACCTGTTCTATTTTTTCTAAGTTTTGCGTAAACAAGTCTCCCTGGAAACTCGGTTTGTTCGCACGCATATCCGAGAATTTCGTGTTCTTATTATACTTACCTGCTAAAAGACCAGACTCAAGAGGGAAATATGGGATAAATGTGATGTTATTTTCTGCTGTGTACGGGAAAATGTCTGTTTCAGCTTCTCGTTTCAACAGATTATATTCAGATTGTAAAACATCTACATATCCATCTATATTAGCTTCTTTTACCTGTTCAATTGAAAAATTGGATATGCCGATAGAACGAATTTTTCCTTCATCCTTTAATTCTTTTAACGCACCAACAGCTTCATCCTTTGGAGTATCGTCATCTGGAAAATGAATATAATATAAATCGAGATAATCCGTTTGCAACCGGCGCAAACTATTTTCCACCTGCTGCTTCAAGAAAGCTGGTGAATTATCCATGATTGTATTATCCCCAACAAATTTATGTGCTCCTTTGGTTGCTAGCACAATATCTTCTCGGCGATATTCTTTGATCACCTTTGCGATCAATTCCTCTGATCGCTCCGGACCATAGATAAACGCCGTGTCAAGAAGATTGATACCATTTTCAATTGCAGTTCGAACCACATCTTTCCCTTGTTCTTCATCAAGCAGATCAGGATAGATATTGTGACCTCCAACTGCATTTGTACCTAAACCAATCGGATATACTGCAACATCTGATTTGCCCAAATATGTTTGAATTGCCATAGCGTTATCGACTCCTTTACTTCGACTATCAATGAAACTATTTTACTTCTTAACTGTACCCATACATCTCAAAAAATAAACTGCATTTATAAAGGCTACTAATAAACACGCACTATATGGAAAGTTATCAAGAAATTCACTTAACAAGCAAATCCTTCATTTGTTTTCCAGGATGATGAACTGGCAACTGATCTCCATGACCAAATAAATTATCTCGTAGTGAACTCCCTTCATACTCTCGTTGAACCAATCCTCTTTCCTGCAAGATAGGAACAACATACTCAATAAAGTCTTTAAACGTACCAGGTGTAATCGCATAAGCAATGTTAAAGCCGTCAACACCAGCCTCATTTACCCATTGTTCCATCGTATCAGCGACTTGTTCAGGTGAACCCACGGTATAGGCACTCATGCCCCCAATCCCGACGAAGTTTTTAATCTCTTCAACTGTCCATCCTTTATTAGGATCCATCTTTGTAAAACCTTCAAGTGCTGAGCGAATTGAATCATTCTCAATATAACTGATAACTTGATCTGGTTCATAAACGGATAAATCAATTCCGGTCCATCCTCCGAATAAAGCGAGTGCTCCCTCATGGCTTATATGCTGTTGATAATCTACAAATTTGGCATTCGCTTCTGCCTCTGTTTTACCAACTATCGGTGTAAACATCGTAAGGATTTGCACTTCTTCCGGAGATCTTCCCGTTTTTTTGATATCCGCACGGAGCCGTTTAACCGTCTCTTTGGCTACGGCAAGTGTTGGCGCACCAATGAACACACATTCCGCATTTTCAGCTGCAAATGCACGCCCTTTTGTAGATGCACCCGCTTGATACAGGACAGGCGTTCGTTGTGGCGATGGTTCACTTAAGTGTGCACCAGGAACTTTAAAATATTTTCCTTCATGATGAATATCATGGACTTTGTCAGGATCCGTGTAGATGCCATTTTCTTTATCAACCTTAACAGCATTATCTTCCCAACTTTCTTCCCAAAGCTTATAGCATACATCCAAATATTCTGCTGCAATATCATAACGTTCATCATGTTTCATTTGATCAGCTAATCCCATATTGACTGCAGCACTCTTGAGATAGGAGGTTACAATGTTCCATCCCACACGCCCTTTCGTCAAATGATCTAACGTTGTCATCCGGCGAGCAAATGGATAAGGATGTTCATGTGTGACAGATGCTGTAACACCAAATCCAAGATGTTTCGTTACAGCTGACATTAATGGAACGACTAATAAAGGATCATTAACCGGGGATTGTGCTCCTTGCCGAACAGCCGCATCCCGAGAACCTTGATATACGTCATACGTACCCAATACATCCGCAATAAATACAGCATCAAATCGACCTCTTTCCAGTAGTTTAGCAAGTTCAATCCAATACTCACTATCTTTGTAGCGATGTGATTCATCTTCTGGATGAGTCCATAGTCCAGGAGATTGATGACCCGCACAGTTCATATCAAACGCATTTAAATAGATTCGTTTGTTTGGCATATTTTGATTGCCCTCCTTCATTTTTTCTCAAGTGTTTCTTTAATACAATGAAGATGCTAGTGCATTTTGTTTATACACTAATTCGATAAAGTAATGTAGTTGCTTTTTGGTGCGTTGTAAAATGTCCCCATCAACTATTGGATTTTTCTTTTGTTTGTCAATCTGACTATCAAGTAGATAGATACCTTTTAGGTTATGTCCTTTTAATGTTGCTAGCACAGGCTTTAATGCATATTCAATTGCTAGAAGATGAGACATACTCCCACCTGTCATGAGTGGAAGGACCGGTTTATGTTTGAGCACATCTTGCGGAAGTATATCAAGCAGTGCTTTTAAAACTCCCGAATAAGCGCCTTTATAGACAGGTGAGCCGACTATGACACCTTTAGCTGCTTGGGCTAATGTCGCGATCTCCCGGACGGTCGGACTATCAAAATCTCCCGAAAATAAAGTTTCAGGAGGTACATCTTTAACCGAAATATGGGTCACCGAAAAATGCTCCTGTTTAAGTAAAGTTCCCAAATATTTTAGGACCTGCTCTGATCGGGAATATGCGGATGGACTTCCGGATAAAACAACAATTTCACTCATAAACAATCATCCCTTCTTTTTTTCTAACGTTCGTCATTTCGCTACTGTAAACTTTTTCATAAGAAAACCCCCTTTTCTTTTACGTGAGAAAAGAGGGTTATTACGATTAACATTCAAATTCCGCTCTTATCTCCCAAGAATTACTCCCGCTGGAATTAGCACCTTCCTGAAAAATGTCAGAGGTTGCTGAAGCTTCATAGGGCCAGATCCCTCGGCTTCTCTTGATAAGATTATTTAATTTTAATATATAGTTTATTCTTATTAATCCGATAAGTCAAGCATGAATTTAAATTTCTTATGTACTAGAAGGAGAGAAGGTACTGATCAATATGTCCCCTTCTCTCCTGTTACTTTATTCCGTCAACAATGGATAATACCCTTCTTCATTATGTGTTTCTGTTCCTACAAGTGGTGGATTAAATACACACACCATGCGCATTTGTGTTCTTGCGCGAAGTAGGTGCTTATCATTTTCGTCTAGTGTATACATTGTTCCTGCTTTAAGCTGCCATACTTCACCAGTTTCTACTTTTTCAATTTCCCCTTCACCTTCAATACAATAAACTGCTTCAATATGGTTTTTATACCAAAAGTAGTTCTCAGTACCAGCTTTAATTAACGTATCATTCACACTAAAACCAACATTGTCCTTTTTCAATAAAAACCGGCGACTCGTCCAGTTTTCTCCTGATGTTTCGTCCTCAGTACCTATAATATCTTCAAGTGATTTTACGATCATTTCTTCATTTCTCCTCTCCATTTATAAGCATATCTATTAAAATATATTAAGCAAGAACGTCATGTATGCTTTCTTCCAAGATTCCAAGTCCATTTTTAAGTCCTTCCTCATCAATAATTAGCGGTGGAAGGAACTTAATGACCTCATCGTTTGGTCCTGAAGTTTCAACAATTAAGCCACGGTTAAATGCTTCTGAACAAATTTTACTTGTAAGATCATTTGTATTGTCAACTGCTATCCCCTGCATAAGGCCTCTACCACGAGCCTCACCATTAAGCTCCGGGAATTTTTCGATAATAGATTTAATGCCTTCTTTTAAAATAAATGCCTTCTCTTTAATTGCCTGACTTAATTCATCTGTTTCCCAATGGGTCAATGCTTCCGCTGCAGCAATAAATGCTAGATTATTACCGCGGAATGTCCCATTATGTTCACCAGGTCCCCATTGATCATATTCTGGTTTAATTAGCGTAATTGCCATTGGTAAGCCAATTCCGCCAATCGATTTGGAAAGACAGACAATATCCGGATTAATTCCAGCAGGTTCAAAACTAAAGAAAGTACCTGTTCTGCCGCATCCTGCCTGAACATCATCAACAATTAATAAAATGTCCCAGCGTTTACAAATATTTTCTATTCTTTTCAGCCATTCCATTCTTGCAGCATTTATACCACCTTCACCTTGAACGGTTTCCAAAATGATAGCTGCCGGTAATGCTACACCGCTTCCACTATCCTCTAAAAATCGTTCCAAATACGCAATTGAATCTTGATCTTCCACGTATTCATCAAATGGCATGGAAACTGAATGGTGAAGTGGAATTCCAGCACCATGGCGTTTAAATGAATTTCCTGTAACAGAAAGGGAACCGATTGTCATGCCGTGAAATGCGTTTGTAAAGCTAATTACAGTATCACGTCCAGTAACCTTTCTAGCAATTTTAAGGGCACTTTCGACTGTGTTTGTTCCTGTTGGTCCAGGAAACATAATTTTATAGTCGAGTTCACGAGGTGTAAGTATAACGTCATTAAATCGTTCTAGAAATTTTTGTCTTGGCGTTGTACCCATGTCGAGGCTATGAATTATTCCATCATTACGTATATAATCAATCATTTTCTCTTGCATTGCCTCATTATTATGACCATAATTTAATGCTCCGGCACCTGCAAAGAAATCAATATATTCTTTGTCATCTATATCCCATAACTTATATCCTTTAGCCTTTGTAAAGATAGTTGGCCAGCCTCTGCTGTAACTTCTTACTGTAGACTCAAGTTCTTCAAACGTTTTCATTTTCGCATCGCTTAATACTGCTGTTGTCACCTGCATCATTCCCTTTATTTATTTTCTTCTGAAATAGGTCCAATCTTATACAACAATTCATCTTCATGTCCTGTTCGTGGAAAATCAATCGATAAAATGTAACTAGATGTTATACAATTCGTCTCAAGTTTTTTCGCAAGACCTAAAAATAAGTGCTGCGATGGTATATTCGATGGTGAGACTGTTGCTTCAACATAATGAACGTCCTCACAAGACTCACGATCTAGTAATTGAAAAAGCATCTTCGTCCCTAATCCTTGACCTCGTTGCGATTCATGAACAGCTACCTGCCAGATGAAAAGTGTATTCGGTTTATCTGGGCGAACAAACCCGGAAATAAATCCAACTGTTTCTCCGTCCCTTTTAGCAACGATTGACGTGCCTGAGAATATCTCACACCACATGATATAACTATAGGAAGAGTTAAGATCAAGAACACCTGTATGTTTGATCAATTCCCAGACTGCTGCGCCATCGTCTTTATCAGGCGTGCGAAAGTGAAATTCGGTTTTCATTTCTTTAGGCTTTACCATTTCTCCGATTCCGCTTTTATTAATGCTCCCACCTCCAAATTATTTTTTCTTCAATATTTTGCGTACTTTAAATAGCTTAAACTAGAGGAAAAATTCCGTCAAAATGGATTAAACTTTATATATTGTGTTTAAACAGGCTTAAGCTTGATTAAGAGGAAATAGGCGACAAAGCTTTTAAATAGCTATCAAATATTGAATAATAATCGGAATTTTAAACTATTCAGGGAATTATTCGACCCATCATACTAAACGGCTGTTTTCGCATTGTTGGTTGCTGCTTTAACAGGCTTACGAAAAACTAAAAATAGAGTTAGACAATCTTGCATTGGTTCATCATTTTTCCAAATGATATAATATACGCAATATGCTACACGAAGCAAAAAGTGATACGAGGAAGTGATTCGATATGACAACAAGCGGAAATACAGCAATCCAATTTAATGAAGTAAGCTATTCCAGTGATGGCCTGCATATTCTCAATAATATTACTGCTTCATTCCCCAAAGGTAAAATCACGACATTAGTCGGTCCCTCAGGTGCAGGTAAGACAACATGTTTCAAACTTTGCAATGGATTGAAGTCTCCAAATGCAGGCGAAATTTACATAAAAGGTAAAAACATCAATGACTATGAGCCAACCGAATTACGCCGGGATGTGGGGATGGCGCTTCAGCAGGCAACAATGGTTAACGGAACAGTTCTGAAAAATTTGACATTACCATTGGAACTTCAGGGTGAGCAAATTTCTGCAGATACAGCAAAGGATTTTATCAATATGGTTGGACTAGATGAATCGTATTTGCAACGTAATGTCAAGGATTTATCCGGCGGGCAGCGGCAAAAACTTTCGATTGCTCGTACCCTTGTCAATCGACCACAGATTCTGTTACTTGATGAAATTACCTCATCATTAGATCGAGTTTCCCAACAGGAAATTGAAAAATTGATTATAAACATCAATGAAAAATACAACACAACAATCGTTTGGATTACACATAATCTACAGCAAGCCAGGGAAATTGGGCATTATACGTGGGTGATGATGGCTGGAGAAGTTGTGGAAAGTGGAGAAATTTCACTATTGGATTCCCCTAAATCAGAACGTGTACAACAGTTTATTAAGGGGGAAGATCAATGAACTTTACAACATTATCACTAGCACTCTTATTTGTCCTTATCCCGATCATCCTGTCCAAAACACTGAAGCTGGGTCTTGAGAAAGACACCATCATTGCAACGGTCCGCTCGACCATTCAACTGCTAATTGTCGGTTACATACTTCAATTTGTATTTGATTCCGAAAATATGATCTATATTGGACTCATGGTTATTTTAATGATTGCCGCTGCCACACAAAACGCCCGAAAGAAAGGGGCATCAATCAAAGGAATTACCTGGAAACTAATTGTAACGTTTATTTTTGTTGAAGTTTTGACACAAAGCATTTTACTTGGTTTGGACATCACACCATCAACCGCCCAATATATCATCCCAATTAGTGGCATGATGATTGGAAATTCCATGGTACTTGGAATTTTGTTCCTTAATCGTTTTACAGCTGAGCTTGATGCACACTTGGATGAAATTGAACTTGTTCTGTCACTTGGTGGTACACCGAAACAGGCAATTCACAAACGACTCATTCAATCAATTAAGGCAAGCACAATTCCAACAATTGAAAGCCAGAAAACCATGGGCCTTGTCCAGCTTCCAGGCATGATGAGTGGGCAAATCATTGCCGGTGCGGATCCAGTCCAGGCAGTACTTTTTCAATTACTAGTATTATTCTTATTACTGACAACAGCAGTCACTACGAGTGTCTTACTTGGGTTTTTATCATACCCGACTTTGTTTAATAAGCGTATGCAGCTACTTGATGAAACTTTGAAGGAGATCGAATAGAAGAAAACAGCCAGTCGCCTTTCATTAGGAGACTGGCTGTTTTCTTCTATTAATAAACCATATAAAGTTATTCTTCTTCATCACTTGTTTCCTTTTCCTGATCTCCTAATTCCACATCATCAAGATCAAGCCAAGCAAGCATTTCACGCACAAGTTTATTTATTCTTTCGTCAATCGTCTCATCACCATACTTTTCCTTGGCCCGTTCAATGTTATCCAGGACATCATCACCGAATTGAATGACCGGTTTATCTTGTTCAAGGTTATTGAATAAATCAAGGATCTCGTCCAGTGCTTTATCAAATCTTTTGCTTTCTAATTCTGTCGCCTTCATCCATTATCACCCATTAATAGGATATCCAAATTAGAATATATTAATATGATGTGTTAACGCAGATATTCAATTCGGTAATCATCATTAATCGAATCGTCTTCCTCGACTTTATCATAGACACTTAGTCCATTGTTTCATTTACACCTTGTTTCCTAAAATATAATGCTCTAGCAGATCATGATTATTGAGAAATGCTTTACAAAGTTTATTTATATTCATTTCTTCAGCCTTAATTAACAGAATACAATAGACGGCATTGGTCATTGATACTTGATCAATATTTCTCATAATATTATCCCATGCTTGTTTACGGAGATAGAACTGACGATTACTTTTGATAAATAATTGCATTTTTTCATAATCTGCAAATGCCTGAAAGGTGCTATAGCGGTTACTATTCTCTTTCATATCATTACGTACAAAGTCTTTAATTTGCGTTAACAATTTTTCTATTTGCGGATGGATGGTCATGCCTTGTTTCCAATGGATTAGGTTGTCCAAATTTTCGATGTCATACGAAGTAGCATCTGGTTCATGACGAAATCCTTCTCTTTCCATGAATAGCCGAAATTCTTTCAATAGATCATTGGATTCATCAGTAGAGTCCTCTTTTTCTTCTTGTTTGTTAGGCAATAAACTCTCTACATCAACTAAATGCCCTAACTTATCCCGTAAAATCGTCACAACCTCTTCATATGACAGTTTCGACTCTACAGGTTCTTGAAATCCAGTCATTCGCAATAATGATCTACCTAATAATGATGAAACTGTTTCTGCTTCTTCACTATTCGGATCGCATTCCTTTTAATCAACATTGACAAAATATCACCATTACGATCACCATTTCCGTGGCATTTTTTACGATAGTAATCAAGATTCTTATATAGTGCAAATGACTCTGCCGTTAGCATCGAATCAAAATCTCCAAACACATGCCAACCAATCTGCGGTTCCGTAAAATCAAACTCCTCAAACGTTGTTTCCTTTGCCCGGTCCACATATACCCAAGGGCATTCGTAAGTCTTTTTATCAATTATATTGTCCATGAACGGATATGCTTCAACAAGTTCAAGAGATTCCTTATAAACATCCTCCCATTCTTTTTTATCTATTTGGTTTGGCATGATGTCAAGATTAATATAAACACCCATTATTCATCCCTCTCTTTTAATTTTGACATCTTTAATATGTGAACAACTGAAAATTGACGTTCTATTACTGTTACATTAATAATAGCAGGGAAAATATAAAAGACAACTAAAATAGCAGAATAATTTTACAACTAAATAAAGTTCGAATATTGTACTTGTAAATAGCGGGAAAATGACAGGGTTTTTAAAAGGCTGTTTTCTAAAGAATTGTTACTTTTTCAAAATGCTTAATTATCTAAGTTAATATAAACAAATCGCAATCCTTTTAGCATAGGTGAGATCGTTATTGTCACATGTGCTAATTATAAAACTTGATTGTTAATAAAGCTGTGGTCAATTTACCAATTTAGTAAATGACCACAGCTTTTTACGTTGTTTATCGGAATTTTTCAATTAAATATAATACCAATACTTCCCATCCCTTAACTCCCGTTGACATTCTCCCTTATTTCGCAAATATTCGAGATGGGCAAGTGTTTCGCCAACTGCAAACCGTGTCTCATGGATGGTTAGTTTTTTTGGAAACAATTTCTCACATGCATCTGCTACCGTTCCACCATTACGAATCGCTTCTAACGTTTGTATCAGCCGCTTATCATGGTGAGCTTTTATTTCATCAATACGATCATTCGCCCCATGAAACGGTTTTCCATGTGACGGGACAACAAAATCGACGTCAAGTTTCTTTATCTTTTCTAACGATGCTAAGTATGATGCTAATGGATCGGGATCACCATGAAACCAATACGAAATATTTGGCGTTATCTTCGGTAAAATATGATCCGTTGATAGTAGCATATTCTTTTCCTTATTATAAAATGTAACCAGACCATCTGAATGCCCCGGGGTAAAAATCACTTCATAATCATACTTGCCAATTACGACGTTTTCTCCTTCTTGAAAGTAGTGATCGACCGTTGGGTATGGTGTCACCTGAGCAACGAACTCATTTGTGTTGGCTGTCATATTTTGCCCCATGTCTTGTGAGATGCCTGCCAACGAATAGTTATCGTAAAGTTTTTCTAAAAAGCTATCTTGCCATGCATTTAGCCCTGCATCAGCATCAACTTTGGTCATGGAAACCTTTGCTCCGGTTATTTCTTGCATACGGCCGGCATAACCGAAATGATCTGGATGATAATGGGTAACAAGAATGTCGGTTACCTGCTTTCCAGCTAGTTCTTTTTCCCATCTTTCAGCAGTTTCCGCGTTATGGAGACCAGCATCAATGACCTTCCAACCATTCTCCCCTTCAGCAAGAAAACAATTCACATGATCAAGTCGAAAAGGCAGATCAAGCCTTATCAGTTTTAATCCATATTCTTCTAACAAACTACGATCACATCCTACTTTTCATACTGTCGTTCTGTAAAATGAGTTTCCGATCCTCTTTAACAATTTCAGCTCTTGCTTCTTCATAGGAAACCTGAAGTTCTTCAACAATTTCGGCAACAGATTGAATGTTCGTAATGGATCCAACACCTTGCCCTGCACCCCACACATCTTTCCAGGCCTTTACATTCGGGTCGTTTAATTTATTAAAATTTATTTCTTCTTTTTTCGCAAGATTATCGGGATCTAATCCAGCTTTTCGTATACTTGGAATAAGGTAATTTGCATTGACACCACTAAAGGCATCCGTATAAATAATATCCTCAATCGTTGAATCAACAACCATATCTTTGTATTCACTAGCAGCAGAACTTTCTATAGATGGGATAAACCTTGAACCCATATAGACAAAATCTGCACCAAGTACCTCTGCTGCTAGTATATCTTCTCCTTTTGACATCCCACCTGCTAAGATGATTGGACCATCCCAAAACTCTTTCACTTCATGAAGAAAAGCAATCGGATTCAAAATACCGCCATGACCACCTGCACCACTTGCGACTAATATTAGCCCATCTGTTCCCTTTTCGATCGCTTTTTTGGCAAACTTTACGTTGATGACATCTGAAAATACAAGACCACCATACTCATGGACAATTTTTACAACCGCACTTGGATCTCCTAATGACGTAATCACAATTGGTGGCTGATATTTTTCGATCAAGTTAAGGTCTTCTTCATATCTTTTATTGGAGTGGTGAGTAATATAGTTGATTGCCCATGGTGCAATTTTTTTATCCGGATGTTTGCTTTTCATTTCCTCTAATTCTGTATTAATTTGTTGCATCCATTCTTCTAAAATATCACCTGTTCTTGCATTCAGTGCAGGAAATGAGCCAATGATTCCAGATGCACAGGAATTAATAACCATTTCAGGATTAGATACCAAGAACATAGGCGCCGCAATTACGGGTAGTTTCATCGATTGTTTTATCTGTTTAACTGCTTCTTTTGGCATATCTATCAAGCTCCTTTCACATCAAAAATCAGGGGAGATCTAAATCGATATCTCCCCACAATAAATACTTACTTCTGACTTAAAACTTCTTCATTCGCTTTTTTAAAATTTGGTTCCCGCTTTTCTTTAAATGCTTGAACCCCTTCTTTGTGATCCTCTGTTGAAACAACTGTCGCTTGGGTGATACGTTCTTGTTCAAGAATTTCATCTAGGCTTGAAGTAAGCGACCGATCGGCAATCTTTTTAATAAATCCATATGCTGTTGCAGGACCTGCCGCAATTTTAGCAGCGAATTTACTTACCTCTTGCTCAAATTCATTCAATGGATAAACATGATTGACTATGCCTAAAGAGTGAGCTTCATCAACGGTAATTGGCTCTGCATTGAATAATAACTCCTTCGCGCGGTAAGGCCCGATTAATCTTGGCAGAAAATATAATCCTCCTCCATCAGATATCAAGCCTACTTTGGAAAAGCTTAAAACAAATTTACTTCCTTCTGCCGCTAGAATCATATCGCAGGCGAGAGCAAGATTAAATCCTGCACCCGCAGCAAACCCATGTACAGCAGCAATGATTGGTTTTTCTAAATCTCTCATCGCACGAATTAACTCATTTAATTCACCAATATGTTCGAAAGTTTCCATTGCACCACTTTCACCCATTGTCTTAACGTCTCCGCCAGCACTGAAAGATCGACCCGAACCAGAAATGGCAAGAACGCGAATCGTATTATCATCCTTTGCTTGTTTTATCGCATCCTTTAACCCAGTGATCATTTCTGGACTAAAAGCATTCAAACTATCCGGTCGATTTAAAGATAAATGCATCACACCCTCATTAACCCTCGTCAATAAGTGCCTATTTTCTATTTGTCCCATCATTCATACTCCTCTCAATATACAATATAAAATATTATTATACAAATTTTCTTTCTAATTAGATAGCATGATTAGCCATGTTCGTTTCTAAATTCTCTCGTAAGGAAAGCGGAATCGGTTCTGTTTTTTGCTCTACATAGTTAAAACAAACGAGCGTAGCAGAAGCTTCCGCTACAACTGCATCTGAATCAGCATTTGTGATGACCTGGTCTAGACGAAAACTTTTCGTACCTATCTCCGCAACATATGTGGCAATTTTTAACGTTTGGCCAGCAAATGCTTGTGCTACATAATCACATGTAGTTGAGGCTAAAATAAAATTCAAATACGAATGTGTAGGCTCTTCTCCGATGCCAACGACTTTAAAGAACTTTGTACGTGCTTCTTCAAGATACAAAAAATGGCTCGTATTATTGACATGTCCAGCTGCATCTGTCTCACTAAACCGAACATATACGTCAACTTCGTGCGATGCTGTCATCTTATTTTCCTCCAATCTGCCCCGTTTCGTAACGTTTTAGGAAGACGCTATGTTCGTTCAATAATAGTTGCAATTCCTTGACCTCCGCCGATACAAGCTGTAATAAGTGCAAAGCGTCCGTTAGACCGTTTTAATTCATACGCCGCTTTTGTTATAAGAATCGCACCAGTAGCACCCAACGGATGGCCATGTGCAATGGCTCCACCGTTCACATTTAATTTTTCAGGATCCATTTCAAGCTCACGATCACAGGCAAGTACTTGAGCAGCAAAAGCCTCATTAATTTCAATAATATCCATATCATGCAAGCTAAGTCCCGTCTTATCCATAACTTTCTTCGTAGCAGGAACAGGGCCAATCCCCATGATATTCGGGTCAACTCCTGCTACAGCTGATCCCCGAACGGTGGCCAATGGTATAACACCTAATTCCTCTGCCCTCTCTCTCGACATGACGACAAGGGCGGATGCAGCATCATTTAAACCGGAACTATTTCCGGCTGTTACAGTACCACTCTGAAGAAATGCCGGCCGTAACTTTGCTAATCCTTCTTTAGTCGATCCTGGACGTGGGTGTTCATCCTTTCCAAATAAAATTGGTTCCCCTTTTCGAACAGGGATGGTAATTGGTACTATTTGTTCATCAAAACGACCTTCTTCCATTGCCCTGGCCATTCGTTGTTGGCTTCGCAATGCAAATTCGTCTTGTTCTTCTCTGCCAATTTTATACTTTTCAGCTAAATTTTCCGCCGTAATGCCCATTGGAGGATCACCGATTTCTTCTGGGGATAACGGCGATTTTCGAAATTTTGGTGGTGCGGGACTATAAGCTTTCTCAGCACGTTCTAGTAAATATGGCGCGCGACTCATGCTTTCTGCCCCACCAGCGACATAAACATCCCCATTACCGGCATTAATTGCTTGTGCGGCTAAATTAACAGCATTAATTCCGGAACCACACTGGCGATCAATCGTAAGCCCTGGCAAATTTGTCGATAGCCCTGTCTGTAAAGCTGTTAATCTAGCAATATTTCCACCGCCACTTAACACATTTCCCAAAATAACATCATCAATTACTTGTGGATCGACCCCTGCACGTTTTACTGCCTCTTTAACAACCTCTGCTCCAAAAACATGCGCAGGAATTGATGCTAATGCACTCCCTTGCCTCCCGATAGGTGTTCGAACAGCAGAAACAATAACAGCATCCCTTTTCATCTATTCATACACTCCTCATTTCACCGTCAAGACGGGATTCTTAATACGTTTTAAATGTTACTGTTCCTTTTATTACGTTTTTTCCATCCTGATTGACAGCCGCTACGTTAAAATCAAGTGAATGTTCGTTAACGTCCTGTACAACCGCTTTCAATGTAATGATATCGTTCAAGAAAACCATACCAGAAAACCGAATTTTATATTCTTGAATAAAACCTTCTTCATAATATGGTGTGAACAGTTTTGCCAAGTTTCCCATCGTCCACATTCCATGGGCGATAATACCAGGTAATCCTGCTTTTGTTGCTTCTTCATCGATCGTATGAATAGGGTTATAATCTCCGGAAGCACCGGCATATTTAATCAAATCAAGTCTTGTTACAGGGGCAAGCGTTACTTCTTCCATTGAATCGCCTTTTTGTAATGCTACGAAATGTTTCATCGTACCAGTTCCTTTCTCACAGCTTCTGTAATAATAACAACCTGTTTCTCTGTAAAGATGGTTTTTCCTTCTGGATCGTCACCATATCTTTTTAAGATAATAAATCCCATTAACCCATTGCCACCACTTTTTTCATAATAATCCGCTACTTCCGTGTAACAGTAAACGACTTCACCTACTAGCAATGGTCTATCATAATGGTAGGTTTGCTCTCCATGTATTAATCCTTTATTAGGTAAGTGTAAATCTTCAATTTCTCCATATTCAAAGACCCGCGGAAACGTTGGTGGTGCAATATTTTGTCCATACCTTGAGTTTTTTCCAAACGCTTCATCGACAAAGATAGGATGGAAATCACCAATGGCTTCTGCAAATTTTCTTACCATTCCGCGTTCCACAATGTTTTTAACTTTATCAGAGCGTTTTCCTATCGCTTCTTTAAACATACAAGCTCAACTCCCCCATGTAATTTAATAACTTAATCTTTTGGTCCACCTGCAACATAAATCACCTGCCCATTGACAAACGATGATCTCTCATCTGCAAAAAAGGCAACAGCATTTGCGATATCAGCAGGTTTTCCACTTCGGCCAACAGGAATAGTACTAACACTTGCTTCCACCAGTTTTTCAAAAGGAACCCCTATCCGCTCTGCAGTTTCTTTTGTCATTTCCGTCTCAATAAAACCTGGGGCGACAGCATTTACCGTAATCCCGAATTTACCTAATTCA
This sequence comes from Virgibacillus sp. FSP13, assembly GCF_054048505.1. Lineage (NCBI taxonomy): Bacteria > Bacillati > Bacillota > Bacilli > Caryophanales > Bacillaceae > Virgibacillus > Virgibacillus sp. FSP13. Next base: position 24,688 of record NZ_JBSVKG010000026.1, read on the forward strand.
ATAGCTAACGTTTTGGTTAAACCTTGTAAACCTGCTTTGGCTGTCGCATAATTTGCTTGTCCACGGTTTCCTAGTGCAGACGTTGATGAAGTATTGATGATCCGTCCATATTTATTATCAACCATATACTTTTGGGCAGCACGAGCGGCATTGAACGATCCTTTTAAATGAACGTCCATTACTTGTTGCCAATCGCTATCCGTCATTTTAAATAATAGATTATCACGGATGACCCCTGCGTTATTGACTAAAATATCTAGCGATCCAAATGTTTCTACAACTTCTTTCACGGCATTTTCCACTTCATCTGCATTCACAACATTTGCTGTTTTTGCGAAAACTTCATATCCTTGCTCTTTAAACTCGTTCTCCGTTTCGCTTAATGCTTCTTCGTTAATATCAATAATTGCTACCTTGGCTCCTTCTTCGGCAAACCGCTTAGCAACCCCTTTTCCAATCCCACGACTACCACCTGTAACAAAAGCTACTCTATTTGCAAATTGATCTGACATATAAATTCCTCCTGTTTTTATAAAGTGTTGGTTTTAGATATATTGTCCTACTTTGACATTTCCTTTTAATAGATTCCTTGAAATAATCAAGCGCTGAATTTCATCCGTACCATCGTAAATCCGCCATAACCTTGCTTCACGATACCACCGTTCAATTGGTAATTCTCTTGTATACCCCATTCCACCGTGAATCTGCATAACGCGATCTACTACTCTATTTCCCATATTTGAACCATATAATTTGGCCATTGATGCGAGATGACGGTTATCTTCTCCTTGATCAAGAGTGAATGCAGCATTTAAGACAAGCCACTTTGCAGCTTCAATTTCAACTGCTGAGTCAGCAATTTGCCACTGTATTGCTTGTCTATCAGCAATTGGCTTACCAAATGTTTCACGTTCTTGAGAATAATCGATCGCCATTTGTAATAGACGTTCAGCAGACCCTACTGCCCGTGCTCCAACAACCCATCTAGCAAAGCCAATCCATTCTAAACCAAGCTGATAACCCCCATGTACCTCTCCTAATATATTTTCTTCTGGTACTCGTACATTATCGAAAACTAAACCAGCTGGTCCCCATTCTCCCATTGTATGAATATATTCGGATTTCCATCCCATATCTCGATCGACAATAAAACAAGTTACACCATCTCTACCGGTCTTTTGATGGCTTTCTTTGTCTGTTATCGCAATAACCATCACGAAATCGGCTTCATTCCCACCTGTAATAAATGTTTTTTCCCCGTTAATAACCCATTCATTGCCATCTTTCACTGCCGTTGTTTTGATATTTCTTGTATCTGATCCTGCACCAGGCTCCGTCATCGCGAAACAGGATTTTTTATCCCCCTTAATTGTAGGTATCAAATATTTCTCTTTCTGTTCATCGTTTCCATAATAAAGGATATTATCTGCTGAGCCACCGAATTCAAACGGAACAAACGTTTTGGAAACTTCCATTAATACGATCGCCAGCATCATTTGACCGATATCTGCGCCCCCATATTCACTCGGTGTATTTATCCCCCAAAAGCCAGCCTCTTTTGCTTTTAACTGAAGCTCTTTCATTTTTTCCTGGGATAAGCTTGGTTTACCTTCCCGCTCGTTTCTAAGTACTTCATTTTCAAGTGGCTTTAATTCCTTTTCCACAAATTTTCGGATTGTTTGTTGCACCATTTTTTGTTCGTCGGTTAGGCGTAAATACATTTTCGTCACTCCATTTCTATTCTTTGTTTTATCGTATTCATACTAACTGGTAAGTATGTTCGGGAAAAAAAGAAGGGGAAAACGAGTAAAGGCAATTTTCCCTATTTACTACTATATATACTTCGACATTACTGTACGTTTTTCCTGTTTTCTCGTCACAAAATTAAGATTATAATTTGTAATTTTAATCTATTTCTACTAATCCAGTGGAATAGAAATAACTTCTCCATCCTCTACTGCACCAGCCTCAGATTTCCACTGTATACTACCTTCTTCCGTTATTTCATTGAAAGGAAGGACCATTTTTTCATCATTACTAAAGATTAAGTGTACCACCGTCAATCACAAGTATTTCTCCGGTAATAAAAGAAGCTTCATCAGATGCCAAAAAGAGAACTGCGTTAGCAACTTCTTCTGGTTTACCAATTCTTCGCAAGACATTTGCAGTAGATAAAATAGGCCACTTATCTGTCTTTTTCCAATCGTCTACCATTTTTGTGTCAATAATTCCTGGGGCAACAGCATTCACACGTATATTTTTCCTTCCAAACTCAGTAGAAGCCGTTTTGGTAAGTGCCATGACACTGCTTTTTGATGCAGAGTATGCGGAAACGAGTTTTTGCCCCTTTATTCCGGCAATGCTGGCCGTATTAACGATCGAACTGCCTGACTCCATACAAGGAATAACGTATTTCATTCCTAGAAATACACCAGTGAGATTGATATCAATAACTTTCTGCCATTCCTCAAGCGAAACGTCGGGAATTTTCTTCTCATCGGCATTCACACCTGCATTGTTGTACAAGATATCAATGCGACCAAATGTATCAATCGTCCCATGAGCCATATGCTTAACATCTTCGGGATTGGTCATATCTGTGCAAATAAATTCTGCCTTACCGCCCATTTCCCTAATGAGATTTACTGTTTCAAGCCCAGCTTCTTCGCTAATATCCGTTACCATAACCCTGGCCCCTTCTTCAGCGAACCGTAAAGCTGTTGCTCTTCCAATGTCACCGCCACCACCAGTTACAATGGCAACTTTGCTTTCTAAACGCATGTAATCCTTCCTTCCACTGTCACTTCATTTTATAAATACTGAATGGATGGTATGTTGTAAATAATACTGATAGCAGGCTCTATTAAAACCCCGTTGGCCAATTAGCAAGACGCCGTTCACTTTTCGAGCCATTTTTGGTACAGGCATATTCCAATGTTTGTGAGAGAAACTTTCTTGTGTCTCTCGGGTCAATTATATCGTCAATTAAATGTTTCCCTGCAGCTTTATAAGGTGAACTGTCAAACCCCCATGATTCCAGTAATTCCAAACGTTTTTGTTCCGCATTTTCCGCTTTTTGAAGCTCACGTCCGTAAACAACGTTGATCCCAACTTCAGGACCCGTAAAATTAATCTCAGCTGTGGGCCAGGCCACAACAAAATCTGCGCCCATCGTTGGGCCACACATATTTCCATATGCCGCCCCAATACTCTTACGGATGACAATGGAAATCTTTGGAACCGTTGATTGGGCAAGCGCTTGGTTCCACATCATGATTTTGGTCGGCATTTTTAACTTCTCCGCTTCACTTGATACACGAAAACCTGGAATGTCATGTAAAAAGATGAGTGGAATATTATACGAATCACATAAGCAAATGAAATCAGTCGCCTTGTCACACTCCTTAGCTCCTGCAGCACCCGCAAATTTCATCGGCTGATTTGCAATAATACCTACTACCCTTCCATTTATTCGTGCTAAAACGGTAATAAGTGCTGTGCCATACAATGCTTTAAGCTCGAAATATTCTCCACCATCGACAATTAATTTAATTACCTTTTTCATATCATAAGCACGTTTTTTTCTTGTTGGTACGGTATTTACCATCTCATCAATTCTTCGATATGGATCATCCATCGTTTCTTTATATGGTGGTTCTTCTCCACTATGGAGTGGCATATAGTCCAAAAACTGTTTCATTTCTTCAATGGAAGCTTCTTCACTTTCGGTAAAACGTTCTACCTGGCCGGTAAAATCTGCATGTACTTCCCACCCACCAAGTTCTTCATTCGATACTTTCTCTCCAGTAGCTACTTCCAACATACGTGGCCCAGCTACTGCCATGGAAGTTCCTTTCACCTGTGTGACAAAATCAGAGGAAACTGCTGTCCAAGTCGGTCCGCCAAAACTATCTCCTAAAATCGCTGTAATCATAGGAACTTCCCGACGATGTAGTAAAAGTTCATTTGGAAAAAGCATCTGACTGATTCCATCTGATCCCATTCCATCAGGCATCCTGAGACCCCCGCCTTCCATTAAACTAAGTAATGGAAAGCCTCGCTTCACCGCAAATTCGTGAGCAGCTTGTGTCTTGCGAAAATAGACCATCCCCTCCGTTCCAGCAAAAACTGTTTTATCTGCTGCCTGTAAGACAACTGGGCGACCATTTACTTTTGCCAACCCTGTTATGACCCCATCGCCTGCACTTTGCTCTTCCGTACCGATTTGATCAGAATGGGCCAGCAATCCTAATTCAAGAAAGGTATCTGGATCAACAAGCATATCAATCCGTTCTCTTGCGGTGCTATATCCTAGACCGTGCTGTCGTTCAATTTTATCCTTACCGCCTCCTAGTTTTGCCTTCGCTTTTCGTCTTTGTAAGTCTTCTATTGCCTTTTCCATATTCTCCTCTTTTAACTTTTCCATGTATTTCTCCCTTACCTTAAAGTATTGTTTGCGTGTTATATTAGAAAAATCTATTATTCTTTTAAAAGCCTCCTAAGTACTTTATCAGAGGATGTTGCTGGTAAATGGTCACGAAATTCTACCTCACGTGGGTACTTATATGCTGCCATTTTTTCTTTGGCCCACTTAATTACTTCAGTCTCCGTAACCTTGTTTTTATATTCCGGTTTTAATACGATGTAAGCTTTTACACTTTCGCCCCGTTTTTTATCTGGAACACCAATTACAGCTACTTGCAAAATCGCTTCATGATCGCTCATTAAGGATTCAACATCTTCCGGAAACACACTGAACCCTGACGATTTGATCATTTCTTTCACACGACCGTTAAAGGATAAATATCCATCGTCATCAAGTGTGCCTATATCACCAGTAAAAACCCATCCATTCCGGAGTGTTTCTGCAGTTGCTTCAGGGCGATTTAGATACCCTTTGAATACACCTGGATTTCTAACAGCAATTTCGCCTTGCTTTCCTGGAGGCAGATCTTCCCCCGTTTCCATATCAACAATGCGTAGCTCTGTATCGAATGTAGCAATACCACATGTACCAAATTTAATTTGATCTATAGGCATCATGGTGTCACACGTATGCGTTTCACTTAATCCATACGATGCTTCAAAAAGTAGACATCCATCTGTGAGCTTTTTCCATGCTTCCGCCAATTTTTCATCGACTGCCATTCCAAAGCTTGTAGCAAAATTCAGTTCCAGTGATGTTAAATCCCTATTTTCAACCCCTGGGTCATGCAATATTGCGTTATTCATTGGGGCGACAGTGTATAATTTGCTTACCTTGTAGTTCTCAATCGCTTTTATTGCTGCTTCAGGATCAAAACGAGTTAGTAAAACACACGATGAAGCACTATATACAGGTATATTTACGCCCATTACCATACCAGCAATATGGCAAAGTGGTGCAGCAGCCAATGTATTATCCTGATGTGTAACCAGATAGCCATGGGCAGAAGCGGCTGTTTTGAACAGTGCATTTCCAAAGGTAAGCATTGCCGCTTTTGATCGTCCTGTTGTTCCAGATGTAAAAACCATCAAACCAACGTCTTCCCATAAATCAATTTGGGCAGTCTCCTTAATAGGGTCACTCGTATTAATCGCTTCCACCATATTAAACGTGCTTTTTATTTCTTGCTTTTTGATTTTCAGTTCATCCGGTAAAGGCAGTGTCTGTTTCTCGGAAAGAAAATCTGCATAATTAGTCGTCACCATAAATTGAAGGGATGGGATCTTATTCTTTATGTTTTCCACCTGTATATATAATTCCTGACCAGTGATAACAGCCTGAATTTCAGCTTCATTAATGAAATATTCCAGCTCTGATTCCTTATACATCGGATTAAGCGGAACAACCATCGCACCAAGCATTTGAATTGCATAATGTCCAATTAGATATTGCGGACAATTTTGCATAAACAAGGCAACCCGACTTCCTTTTGTCACACCTTGATGTTTAAGAAATTGAGCAAATCGCTGGGTCTTATCATTTAGCTGCTCCCATGTGATCGTATTTCCATAATAGATATAGGCTGCTTGGTCCGGTCGTTTAATCGCATTTTGCATGAGATATTCATGTAATGGTTTTTCACCCAGACGATAATTTAATGACTCAGGCACCTCTTTTGGCCAACTTTTCTTTAAAACTGATTTCATCTTTTTCTCCTCTTTCTATAGCTTGATATCTGTCCGAAAATGGGGCGATGTGGGACAGCTAACCTGTCCCCATGTCCCAGTAACTCACACGGATTCTTCTCTTATTTTTCGTCGTAATATTTTTCCGACATTTGTTTTTGGTAGTTCTTTTCTAAATTCAACGATTCGTGGAACTTTATATGCCGCCATATTTTCCCGGCAATAAGCGATTAATTCCTTTTCATCGGCAAGCTGACCTTCTTTTAGCACGACAACTGCCTTAACCGTTTCTCCACGATACGGATCAGGAATCCCAACAACGACTGCTTCCTGAACAGCAGGATGTTCATAGATTATTTCTTCTACATCTCTCGGATAAATGTTATACCCACTCGCAATAATTAGATCCTTTTTACGGTCAACAATAAATAGATACCCATCTTCATCCATATAGGCGATGTCCCCAGTATAAAGCCATCCATCTCTGAGTGTTTGCTCAGTTTCTTTCGGCATATTCCAGTAACCCTTCATCACCTGAGGCCCTTTTATAATTACTTCACCAGTTTCTCCTGTTGGAAGTTCTTTGGTCCCATCAGCTAAGTCAACAATTTTATAATCAGTAGACGGAAAGCCAATCCCAACACTTCCAGGTTTTCGTGGACCGAATAAAGGATTGCAATGTGTAGTCGGTGAAGTCTCCGAAAGTCCATACCCTTCTAATATGGTTGCACCGGTTTTATTTTCAAATGTCCGTAATATCTCCCCAGGCATTGGTGCACTTCCACTGTTACAAATTTCGATACTATCAACACCATATTCGTTCACTTTTGGGTGATTGATTAAAGCTATATACATGGTTGGTACTCCCGGAAACGATGTCGGTTGTACATCTTTGATCGTTTGTAACACTTCCTCCAGATCAAACTTTGGCAACATGATACTCATTGAACCAGTATAGATAGACAAATTCATGCACGATGTCATTCCATATACATGAAATAGTGGGATGACGGTGAGAAAACGTTCTTTCCCAGGTTCAATTCCATCTTGAAAATACTCGTATGATTGCATGACATTTGCCAGCAAATTACGATGAGTAAGCATAGCACCTTTTGAACGACCGGTTGTACCACCTGTATATTGGAAAATGGCAACATCTTCTGTAGCATTAATCGCAACAGGCTCAGGCTGTTTCTTTGCCTTTTTTATAAATTCATTAAATCCTGTTGCCATGCTATCTTCCGTTTCTCGACCTTCTAGATTCACTTTAATCACGTGTTTTACCGATGTTTTGTCTATGACTTGATTTAAAGCAGGCAACAATGGCTCATAAACAACAATGGTTTCAGCACCGGAATCCGCTAAAATGTACTCCAGTTCTTTTCCAACAAGCATCGGATTTAGCTGTGTTACAATTCCACCTGCTTGCAATGCCCCATAATAACTGATAACGTATTGCGGACAATTAGGTAGCATGATGGCCACACGGTCTCCTTTCACTACTCCATTTTCCTGTAGTGAGGCAGTGAATCCATCAACCAATTCACCAAGCTTCTGATACGTCATTTCATTCCCATAAAAATAAAGCGCCTTATTCTCTCCATAGGTAGCAATTGTTTCTTTTAACATATCTGGCAGTGTTTTCTTAGGTATCTCCAGTTCCGCCTGTATATGTTCCGGGTAATGTTTCTTCCAGACTTTTTCCATTGAAATTCCTCCTTGTATATTATTGTTAACGCTTACAATATCTTGCTCAATAGCCTCCATTAAAGAGAAAACAGTTGCTCAATAACGGCATCTGACACACCCTTACGCTTTAACGAGGGAACAATATTTTCAAACACATGAACAGGATGCCAATTTCTAACGAGATATGCTACTTCCTCGCTCATTTCCGGGTATCTTCCCAACCAATAATTAATCGAATCATGGGAGAGCATAATTTGTTTTTCATATCCTTCATCAAGGAGTTTTGCTAATGTTTCGATACGTTCTTCATCCATTGGAGCCCCAACTAATTTTTGAATACCAAACCGATCAAAACCTATTTTCACACCGGTTTGCAATGTTTTCTTATGATAGTCTACATCCGTGTTTCCACACATATGACCAATAACAATTTTGTTGGGATCCACACCGGAATCAATTAATAGATTTGCTTGTTCCGGCCCCATTGTTCCTTCCTGAGTATGCGTGAGAATCAGAATTCCTGTTTCCTGATGCACCTTTGCAGCAATATCAAAAAACATTTTCTCATACGGGGTAATTTCATCCTTACTTGATGCTAATTTAATAATTCCAGGTCGAATTCCCGTTCCAGCTATCCCATCGTTTATTTCGGTCATAAACATTTCATAAATATCTTTTTCCGCAGTGCCTAATGAATGACGAAATTTAAAGTACGTTGTTGCACCTTCACCCTCGTAATAGTATCCAGTAGCGCAAATAATCTGTAATCCGGTTGTCTCAGAGATTTCCTTTAATATTTGCGGATCCCTTCCACATTCATTTGGTGTTGGATCCACAACGGTTTTGACGCCAAATTTCATGACGGCATTTGCTGCCTCTACACCAGCACGTACCGCCTCTGCTCGATTATATGGGCCTAGTGTTACATCACCACTGTAACCAGGATATCCAAACTGGAAATGTTCATGAATCAATGTCTTACCCATATCCTCGACTGGAATCTTGCCAGTAACCGTCTCTATCCATTCTCCCATACGTTCAACCCCTTAAAATTATTGGAAAACCTAACAGTCTATCCACATAATCAGCTCTCTTGTAATTCTCTCCACAAGATTTTTCCGCTGCTTGTAGTCGGAAAACGATCTGTAAATTCGACAATTCGCGGATATTTGTATGCCGCCATTTGCTTTTTGGACCATTCGATAATGTCATTTTCGGTTATTTTTCCAACAGAATCCTCATTCAAAATCACAAATGCTTTGACCGTTTCCCCGCGCTTTACATCTGGTGCACGGACAACACATGCTTGCTGGATTGCTGGATGTTTATATAAAGTGGACTCTACTTCAGTTGGCCATACTTTAAATCCGGCCGCATTAATCATCCGCTTTAGCCGGTCAACAATGAAGAAATAGCCGTCTTCATCCATCTTTACAATATCACCGGTGCGAAAAAATTGTTTTCCATCAAGTTGAATATGGGATGCGCGATTCTCTTCCTCTCGATGATAATAGCCTTTGAACACCTGGGGACCATGAACGATAAGTTCTCCCTCTTGATTGGCGCCAAGCTCTTTACCAGTTGTTAGGTCAATTATACGTGCATCAACATCAAATGAAGGAATTCCTAGGCATTGTAATTTTGGTCGATCTGGTGGGTTGAAATGTGTATGTGAAATTGTTTCCGACAACCCATACCCCTCCACATAACGTAACCCGGTTCTTTCATATAGCTGTTCCCCAACTGCTTCAGGTAAGGGAGCACCGCCACCACCAATCAATTCTAGTGACGATATGTCGTAGTTTGCTAGATTCGGATTTGCTAAAAAGTCAATTAACATGGTACTAATATTAATCCAATGAGAGCAACCATACGTCTCAATTGCTTCCGCTGCATAATTACGATCCCAACGTGTGAGCAACTCGATCGTACTTCCTGCTAAGATTGGTGTGAGAATACTGTGCAGTAATCCGGTTACATGAAATAATGGTAATGCTGCCAGTACTACAGCATCTGGAGTCACGCTCATCCAATGATAAGCTCCAGTTGTATTTGCTTGAACAGTACTATTTGTGTGGATACATCCTTTAGGCAAACCTGTTGTTCCAGATGTATAAGGAATAACCGCAACATCTTCCTTCACGCCTTGATATAGTGAAGGATGCTGTTTTGCAGTTAATGCATTTTCCCATGCAATGTCTTCCGTGATTTCACTAGCAGGAGCAACAACCTCTGGGGGTAAATTGCCAAGTGCATCATCAGCTGAAGTATAGTCGGAATAAGCTGCAACGATAATTTTTTTAAGCGATGTATTTTTCTTTAATGGGGTAACTTTGGTGTACAATTCCTGCCCAACCAATGCCTGTTTGATATCACAGTCCTGCACATAAAATGCCAGATCCTCCGTTGTACTCATCGGATTAATCGGTACAACGACAGCACGCACGCGCAATATGGCAAAAAAACTTATCACAAATTGAGGAGAATTTTGCATGAACAACAGTATTTTGTCTTCATTTTGGACACCCATATTATTTTCTAAATATCCAGCCAGCTGGTTCACTTCATCCAAGAGTTGTTGGTACGTATATGTTTGCCCGTAGTACCGAATCGCAATTTTGTGTGGGTATTTTTTAGCCGTAATTGTTAAATTATCATACAAGGTTGTTTCTGGTACTGTCAGTGTTTTAGGCAAACGTGAGGGCCAATGCTTGAAATGATTTGTATGCATGAATACGTCACCCTTCCTGTTTTTATCGTTTCTTACAAGCAATCTTTCTATGGGATTAACACAATCTTACCTTTCGTTTTCCTATCCTGAAACAGCTGATGAACTTCAGCTGCTTGAGCTAATGGATAAGTACTACCGATCGTAAGCTCCAAATTCCCTTGACCTACATACGTGAGGAGTTCCTGGAGACTGCTTTTGAACAAAGTAGGCCTTTTCATTATTTGTGGCAAGAAAAAACCAACAACGGATTGATTGCGCTTCATTAGTGACGATGGGTAAAATTTTGATTGTTCACCACTTGCTACCCCGTAAATTACCAAGCGGCCAAATTCTGCTAAGCATTTAAGTGTCTTATAAAAAACACTACCGCCAACCATTTCAAGCGCTACATCAACGCCTTTCCCATCGGTTAGTTCCCGTATTTCATCTTCCCATCTGTCTTCCGAATAGTTAACTAAATGATCCGCGCCCATCTTTCCAGCAAGCGCTAATTTTTCTGGTGTACTAGCCGTTGCGATCACCTTTCCTGCACCAAATTGTTTTGCCAGCTGTACAGCCAGTAAACCGACTCCGCCTGATGCCGCATGAACAAGGACTGTCCCCCCTTCCTCTAATCGCCCCATTGTTTTTAAAATGTGGTATGCACTTAATCCTTGTACTGGAAGAGCAACAGCTTTTTTATAGGACACATCATCTGGAATGGGTATCAACGTATTTGCATCCACAACCACATATTCGGAATAGCCACCTGATTCAAGTAACGCAACAACTCGCTCCCCCTTTTCTATCCCTTGAACTTGCCCGCCGACTTCTGAAACCAAACCAGCAACCTCCGTACCCGGAATAAACGGTAATGTTGTAGGAACGACATACTCACCCTGCCGTCTTGCAGTGTCAGCATAATTCACGCCAATTGCTTTCGCTTCAATCAAAACATCATTTTCCCCAATTGCCGGTGTTTCAATTTCCGTAACCTTCAACACATCTGGCCCACCATATTCATTGAATTGTACAGCTTTCATAACCTTATTTCCTCCTAATTTTCTTTACTTACTGCCGCTTTCTCTTCCACGATTGTTTTTCCTTCAACTAATCGAGGAATAACGGATAAAATGCCACGTTGATTTACGTATGAGATGTCATCTTGAAATCCATAATTTTCGAGCATATGTCCTACACGGGAATCACGAAGTACGGCTTGATCAGACACATTTTCATAAAACAACTTTGCGGTTAACGCACTGTCCGTTACATCTATCTGTCCACCGTATTCGTTTACAAGTTGCGCGATGAAAAACCCAGCACCATAAAAATCCTCCATACAAAATTGATTTTTCGACCCAGAACAAACAACAATAATCGTCTCATTATCATACATATCAGCAATCTGTTTACTAACTGCACTTCCATTTAATAACGATGCTATATATACCTCTTTGGCTGATGCTGCTTTACGAATAGCAACTGTTCCATTTGTCGTTGATAATACTACTGTTTTCGCTGCTACATGTTCTTTCAAAGCTAATGGTGCCGGATCTAAAAATCCATCAATCGTTTTCCCATCATATTCCCCAACAAGTGAAATATCTTCCGGCGAGAAGTTCTTTGCCTCCCTTAATGCTTCCGCTTCATCCATCACAGGAATTACTTGCTTTGCTCCATAGTCGAGACAAGCAGTGATGGTTGAGGTTGCAAGTAATACATCAAATACAACCGCAATTTTATTTTCATCCATTTGTACCGTATCAATTTCTTCTTTTTTTAATAACAGATGAACTTTCATCATTCACACACCCTTAGCAGAATGCAGCGCATGGCTAATTAAATTCACAACATAGTGATTAAGATTGGCAAACCTAGCATCATTCGTTTGTCCTTTGTAATATCGGTAATAGATTTGCTGGATGATTACGGCTAGTTTAAAGTAGGCAAACGTTAAGTAAAAATGCATATCCGACACATCGCGACCACTTTTTGTTGCGTAGTCTTGCAAAAACTCCCGTCGTGTGAAAAACCCTTCTTTTATTGTTACAGAGGGTTTTCCAAGTCCTGTCTGCAGTTCTTCAGGGTCATCCGGTTCAATCCAATAACTCAATGCTGCACCAAGGTCTGCCAGTGGATCACCTACAGTTGTCATTTCCCAATCAAACAATCCTGTCATCTCACTAAAATCCTCTGAAAACATAGCATTATTTAACTTATAATCGTAATGAATAATGGTAGGTTCTGGTGATACAGGAATATTAGCTTGCAACCATTCCGTCAATTGCTCAACACCTGATACATCTTCTGTTTTCGCTCGTTCATACCGTTTAATCCAACCGTTTACTTGACGTTCCATAAATCCATCTGGTTTTGACATATTAACTAGATTCGTTTCGGCAAAATCAATCTGATGAAGTTCTACTAGTTTATCCACCATCAATTCAGAGATTTTTCGACCTAAGGCTGGTTCGTAAACAATATCATCAGGAAACTTAGAATCCACTACAATTCCTTTTCGGCGCTCCATAATAAAAAACGGGCTGCCAACAATCTGTTCATCTTCTGAAAAGACATATGGCTTTGGTGCCGCTTTATACAACGGATTCAAACCCGATAATATCTTGTATTCTCTTTCCATATCATGAGCTTTTGGAGCTACAGGACCAAGTGGGGGCCGTCTCAGTACTGCCTCCCATGATCCAATCCGTAACAAGTAAGTTAAATTTGAATGACCCGCGCCAAATTGTTCAATTTCCAATGATCCATCGGGAATGCCCAAGATATTTTCCCGAACGAATTGCTGCAATGCTGTCTTATTAAGTTCCTCGCCTTTTCGAACGTTGATCGTATCGCTATATGAAGCTTTCATTGCTCTTCACTCCTCTCACGCCGTCTGCAAATGTTCTTGTAATGCTGCTTTAAATGAATCCGGAATTATCGCTGCTTTTTGCTGGACTATATCTACATATACAACGGTCGCCTCACCTCTTGCGATCAGATTGCCCGACTCTTTATCACACATATCTGTACACAATGTAAAACTTGTCTTTCCGATTCGTTGCACCGTTGTTTTAACATCCAGTGTTTGTCCGAAATATCCCTGTCTGATAAAATCACACTTTGCTGATACTAGCATAATTGAAAAATCGTCATCACGAACATTTATTCCAAGTCTTTGTAAAAACTCAAGCCGTGTTTCTTCCATATACGTAAAATAACTTGCATTATTAATGTGGCCTAACATATCTGTTTCACTTACACGTACATTAATCTCCACTTTAGCAATCGCCTCCTGGACCGTTGTCATGGCACGTATAATTTGTATATACTAATCAGTTGGTATGTTTATACTATTCGGAAATTTTATTTTATATTACTACCTGTAAAAGATAGTAATCCCGTCCCGTTCATTTCACTTTGTAATTCCAGCTAATATCATATCCGCATAGATGTCCACCAATTCTTCTGGTGAAACTTCTCCGTCTGGCTTAAACCAATTATAGCTCCAGTTCGTAACCCCTAATATGCCAAACGTAATAATATCAACTCTTAGATCTTCCTTAAATAATCCTTGATTAATTCCTTCCCGTACAACATTTTCAACATTTAAACGGAATTGTTCCCTTTTCTGTTTAATGTTTTCAATGTTTTCATCTGCTAAATGCCGTATCTCACGAAAATATACACGAGCACTTGGACCATTCTCCGTAACATCCATGATTAGTAACCTGATTATGTCGGTTAACTTTTCCATTGGCGTCGAATCATTACCTATAATCCGTGCTTGGCGGTCTAATAAATTCGTAATATAAGCATGATGAATTTCCATTAATAGCTGTTCTTTACTGGAAAAATAGTAATAAAATGTCCCCTTTGTAACGCCCAGTATATTCACAATATCTTGAATGGATGTTTCACTAAAACCTTTCTTTTCAAAGAGCAAAATACTCTCCTTTATAATGTCATCTCTCATATGCATTTTCCTCACCTAGTTGTACTATTTTATCTAGTTTTAATTTATCACAACACCTAAAATAATTCATCCTAATAGAGGTTGTTCAAAAAGTCACCAAATGATAAGCGACGAATCTCTTCGTTGGCTTGTCTTTGCGGTCCTCATGTAGATTTTAGCTACACTCCGGTCCTCAAGACTACGCCGCCTCGATCTTCTTGCTTCTAATTTGGCAACTTTTTGAACACGCACTAATAAGCGTGTGAACCACCATCAACAGCTAAAATATCACCACTTACAAAGTCAGACGCTTTTGAGGCTAAGAATAATGCCGCACCTTGTAAATCCGCATCATTTCCTAATCGATTCAATGGCGTTCCTTCCAGGATTTTCTCTTCTCCTTGTTCTAGCAGACCACGGGACATTTTGGTCGGGAAAAATCCTGGCGCAATGGCATTTACATTGATATTGTGCTGTCCCCATTTAACGGCTAGATCCTTCGTAAATGTCATAACGGCACCCTTACTTGTATTGTAACCAATCGTGTCCATGTACCGTGGATCTGTTCCACCGAAACCAGCAACTGATGCAATATTAATGATTTTCCCTTGGTTTTGTTTAATCATCGTTTTCCCGACTTCCTGACTCATTAAAAATGTACCGGTTATATTCACGTTGATAACCTTCTGCCATGCTTCAAACGGCATATCCAGAACAGGCGCACCCCAAGTAGCTCCACTATTATTTACTAAAATATCAATGGCTCCAAAGTGATCAACTGTTCCTGCAACAACTTTTTTGACGTCTTCAGGATTCGATACATCACAAGCAAAAGCTAACGAGTCTACTCCTAGTTGCTTCAGCTCTTCACTCATTTTTTCACACGCCGCTAACTTTCTTGAGCAGACCACCACATTTGCACCTGCTTCGGCAAATCCTCTGGCAATTTGCGCGCCTAATCCTCTTCCTCCACCTGTTACAATAGCTGTCTTTCCATCTAATTTAAATAAATCAAGTACACTCATATTAAGCTCTCCTCTTTCTTATATTTTCGAAGCTCTAATTTAGCTATCTGTCTGCGATGAACTTCATCTGGACCATCCGCAAGTCGAAGTGTCCTTGCGTTTGCCCAATGATTGGCAAGCGTGAAATCATCGCTAACACCTGCACCACCATGTGCTTGAATTGCCCGGTCAATAACCCGTAATGCCATATTTGGTGCCACTACTTTGATCATCGCAATTTCCGTTTTTGCTTCTTTGTTTCCAACTGTATCCATCATATACGCGGCTTTTAGCGTTAATAATCGCGCTTGTTCAATATCAATTCGCGATTCGGCAATCCATTCTTGGACAACTCCTTGATCAGCTATTTTTTTACCGAAAGCGGCTCTGTATTGAACACGCTTACATAAGTCTTCAAGTGCTCTCTCAGCTGCACCAATTAACCGCATACAGTGGTGAATTCGGCCAGGTCCAAGGCGTCCTTGAGCAATAGCGAATCCTTTTCCTTCACCCCACAACATATTTTCAGCAGGTACCCGTACATTGTCATACGTGATTTCCGCGTGACCATGTGGGGCATCATCATAACCGAATACCGGAAGCATCCGCTCAATCGTAACACCGGGTGTGTCTAATGGAACCAGAATCATCGACTGTTGCTCATGTTTAGCCGCTGTTGGATCATTTTTTCCCATTACAATCGCAATTTTACAGCGTGGATCCCCTGCACCAGATGACCACCATTTTCGACCATTGATTACGTATTCGTTTCCATCTCGAACAATGCTGGACTCAATATTTGTTGCATCACTTGAAGCAACATCAGGCTCCGTCATCGAAAAGCATGAGCGAATTTCTCCAGCGAGAAGTGGCTCAAGCCATTGTTTTTTTTGTTGTTCAGTGCCATAGCGAACGAGAACTTCCATATTTCCTGTATCAGGTGCACTACAATTAAACACTTCTGGCCCAATTAGAGATCTTCCCATTATTTCACAAAGCGGCGCATACTCCTGATTTGTTAAACCAGCACCATACTCGCTTTCTGGCAAAAATAAATTCCATAACCCTTCTTCTTTCGCTTTTTGTTTTAATTCTTCCATAATAGGTGGTACTGCCGACCAGCGATTTTCTTGCTGGTTCAATTGTTCTTTGTATACTTTTTCATTGGGATACACATGCACTTCCATAAAATCAGATATTTTTTTCTGTAAATCTATTACCTTGCTAGAATATGAAAAATCCATCTACCTCTCCCCCAATCATATATTTCGTTTACAAACCTACCGGATAGTATGTTCAGAATCTTACGTATAATTATAACAACTAAAAATACAAATGCAACACTTTTCTGTATGTTATAATAATTATTCAAACAGCTCATCCACATCAGTATATTCTATGGTTAAGTCGCATTATGACTTAAAACAAAGAAGTCGAAATTTTTTCTTACGGGGCTGTTCAAAAAATCGCGGGTACCATATGTGTTGTAACAAACGGTACCCGCGGAAGATTCTAACGGCGGAAAATTATTTTTCAGTGACAGGCAAAACAACTTTCGATGAATACGCCCCACCATGATGTACTTGTTCAAAGGCAATTTTTCCCGATGATGCTGTTTTTGTTGTTTGTCCCGTATTAAGATTTACATCATAAAGTGGTGCATTACTTGCGGCTAGATCTACTCGTAAGCGATGCCCCTTTTTTAGTTGGTATGCAGTATTGCCAACATCGACATGGATACAGAATGGCTGACCAATTTCGCTTACGTTTTCGCGATGATAGGTATCCATAATCGGAAAAACGTTACCTGATGGTTCTACATCAGATAACCGTATAGCCAGATCCATTAGCGATGTTGGGGAAGTTACCCAAATACTTGCTGTTACTGTGCCCAGCATGTTGAGATTTTCTTCTAACGGCAACCCCGTGTAAACAAGCACATCTTCTCTATCTTGAATATCGCCTATTTCAAACATCCCCGACTGATGACCGGCTATTAGCACACGACCACCCCGTGTTGGGACAGGTTCAGCGGGATCTAATTTTAACATACTAGCTGTTGGCGACATGGCTGGGACATCTAAAAGCTGACCATCCCCATCTCGCGTTTGTGATTCACCCTTACTATGAAGAAACAGTTCTTTTTTCATTGAGGCAGGGGGCCATTCTTCGTATGCTTCCCACTTTGTTTGTCCCATTCGATAAAGTTGTACAGGTTTTTCGACTGGCATCGGTTTGTCCTTTAGCCACCTGTCAAACCATTTAATATGAATTTCGGTTGGGTCTGTGATTTGATCAACACCGATGTTTTTTGCTGCATGCTCAAAAAATTTTTCACCTGCCCGACCACTCATTTCCTCATGTGTCCAAGGACCAATCCAGAGCATCCGCGGTCCGTTATAGTTGTTATATGCCTTTAATGTTGGTTTTAACAATGAATCAAACCATCCTCCCATAAATAAAGCGGGAATTTCCACATAGTGAAGTTTTTCGTTAAGTTGCATTTTCGTTATGTAATCCGGGTCCATTTTTTCATGCATGACGTCAAAAAAGAATGATTCGGGATCAAGATCTTTCATTGGTGGCCAATCATTTGCAGGGGTGTAAGATAACCATTCTGTCATATTCGCGATGTAGTTTTGGACCTTTGAACGTTTCGGATCATTTCGACGTTTTAATTGATCGGAAACAATTGATCCCAATGTCCATGTTTCAAAATTGCCAACTCCACTTGCCCCATTTTGTCCATTCAACATATCTTCCCACGGATCTGCCATTGTCATAACAGGTGCAATGGCTTTTAAGGAAGGTGGCTTTTCGACCGCTGCGGCCAGTTGCGTGTAACCGTGGTAAGACATTCCAAACAAGCCAACTTTTCCATTTGCATAAGGAAGTTTTGCCGCCCATTCGACAGACTCATATCCGTCACTTCCTTCATGAATAAATGGATAATAGTCTCCTTCTGAAGCAAAACGCCCACGGACATCCTGTAGAATGACGACATAGCCCGCTTCAACCATTCGGGGAACCTCAAGATATTCATCAAAGTAGCGAGGTGTCTTTTTATCATAGGGCAAACGAATCATAAGGACCGGATAATTCCCCTCATCGTTTGGACGGTACACATCTGAACGAAGAACTGTGCCGTCAGATAATGTACATGCCACATTTTCTTCAAATCTAAATGTTTCATTTGTCATCGTTGGTTCTCCTTCTATTAAATTAGCACTTGGTGAAGGGCCAAGTGCTAATTGTTTTATTAAACGGTTTGTGGTTTTGATGATTTAACAGGATGGAGTTTTCGTTCAATCCAACCCATTACAAGGTCAGCAATAATCGCCATTAATGCTGTTGGTATAGCACCTGCAAGAATAATTGCTGTTCCATCTGTTGCGTTTGTTCCACGCAAAATAATTGCACCGAGCCCGCCAGCGCCGACGAACGCACCGATCGCAGCAATACCAATACCTACAACTAAAGCCGTACGTAGTCCTGCCATGATAACACTAATGGCAAGTGGAAGCTCGACCATTCTTAACAACTGAAACTTGGTCATACCAGAAGCGAATCCTGCTTCCACGACTGTTTTATCGACTTCTTTCATTCCAACATACGTATTCTGTGTAATCGGAAGTATCGAGTACAGCATCAATGTTAAAATAACCGTGTTTGTACCAAGTCCAAGCACAATCATAATGACTGCCATTGCGCCTAAGGCAGGTATCGTTTGAATAATACTTCCAAATGCAAGTACCCAGCTGCTTAACTTCCCATACTTTGAAATTAAAATACCTAAGGGAATCGAAATCACGGCAGCGAATAAAACCCCGTATGCTGCCATTAGAAAATGCCGGTAAAATTGCACCCAAATGTAGCCACTATTTTGACTCACATACGAAACCAATTGATCCCATGTTTCCATGTTATTCTCCCCCCTTTTCTTCAGTTGCAAAGTAGTTGTTTTCTTCAAGGAACTCTCTGGCAACTTTTCCTGGATTCATTAATTTTACATCTGCTTTATAATTCAGTTCTTGCATTTTTTCCGTCGAAATCTGACCTGCTAGACGTTCGGTAATATCCGTGATTTCTGGATATTCCTCAAGTAGTTCGTTTTGGATTACCGGTGATGCGTCATATGGTGGGAAAAACTTTTTATCATCTTCAAGAACTTTCAAATCAAATTCTTGAATCCGCCCGTCCGATGAATAGGCTAATACTACATCCATATGTCCGCTGGAGGCAGCCTGATAAACAAGGCCAACATTCATCGGATATACTTCACCAAAATCAAAATATATTTCTTTAAATCCGTCATAGCCGTCCCCTTTACGGTTAATCCATGCGTTATCGACACCAAATCGTAATTCATCAGCATAGGGTTCCAAATCCGAAACGGTTTCAATATTATTTTCTTCCGCAAACTCTCTTGTTATCGCTACAGAATAACTGTTTTCAAAACCATAGGATGGAGCCCATGTCTGATTAAACCGTTTCTGAAACTCCCGCTGTACAATGTCCATTGCTTTTTCTGGATCGGTAATCGGTTCCATGCCAAGTGCACCGGATAAATCGGTACCAGTATAACGAGTAGGTGTTATATCTAGATCTCCTCTTGTCATTCCCTGGTGTTGGACGATCGAAGAACCAAGATGGGTAACAAGTTCTGTATCTAAATCGGTTTCTCGTTCAATCATAATCGACATAACTTCTCCAAGAATTTCTGATTCTGATGTTCCGAGCGTCCCAATTTTAACTGTCTTTGAAGTTGTACTGGCTAAACCAGGTAAGGAACAGCCGGAAACCAATAAGAGAAGCAGCATGACCATCACTAGTTTATATCGTATTTTTTTCATCTCGTTCACCTCCGTGTTACGCTGCTTGATAGGTTTCTTTCAATCCATTCGGTGTTAACTTTCCTTCGATTGCATGAAGCCCACGATCTGCTAATAATGCAAGAATCGTCGCTGGTACCGTACCTGCAACAATTAATGCTGGCTGATAAAGATTCAATCCGTCAAAGATAAAATCGCCCAGGCCTCCACCGCCAATAAAGGCTGCAAGTGTTGCCCATCCAATTAAATAAACAGTTGATAAGCGAACCCCGGCCATGATTACAGGTAATGCCAATGGAAGTTCAATTTTAAAAATGGATTGCCAATTATTCATCCCCATTCCTTTTCCAGCCTCGCGTACACCACTATCAACACCGCGAACACCGATATATGTATTTCGTAAAATTGGTAACAGCGAATAGAAAAACAGTGCGATAATTGCTGGGAATTTTCCTACTCCCATAATCGGTATAAAAAAGGCAAGAATGGCTAAGCTGGGAATCGTTTGTAAAATACCAACGAAAGAAATAAGACGATCCGCCATTTTTGGAATGCGGGAAAATAAAATCCCTAGTGGAACTGCAACAACAACGCCAAGTAAAATAGCAGCTAATGATATATATAAATGTTCCCACGTCTTAACGATTAGCTCACTGCCATGTGAAGCAAAAAATTCTGTCATAGTAATACACCTCCTAATCTACTAAAGCTACCGGTTCTGGTTGGTCAATTTCAAAACCATCGCCCCAGATCGTATCATAGACTAAATTAGCCAATGTCGCTCTTGTTACAATTCCAGCAATTTTATGGTTTTCATCGACGACAGGAACATATTTTATGCCGCGGCGGAGAATTTTATGGACGGTGTCACGTAGTAGGCTTTCTTTTGAAACAGAAAGAAAATCAATTTCCATTACTTCTTCCACACTGGTATGTTTTTTGTAGTTTGCGTTTATGATTTCAATATCAATATAACCCTTTAATACATTTCCCGAATCAACGACTAGCAACGAATCTACGTGTCTATCGCGCATCGTTGTAATAGCTGTTTTAAGAGTTTCACCCAATTGTACGGTAACAGGAGATCCCTCCATAATTTGACCAACAGTTGTAACATCTGGTCGGCCTTGAATCAATCGTTCTTTGCCAAGGAAATCTTCAACAAATTCATTTGCTGGGTGACGCAAGATCTCTTCCGGTGTGTCTGCCTGGACCACTTCTCCATCCTTCATGATTACAACACGATCGGACAGTTTCAATGCTTCATCCATATCATGTGTAACAAAAACAATTGTCTTATGCAGCTCTTTCTGCAATTTTTTAAATTCATCCTGCAGTGAATCTCTTGTAATCGGATCAAGTGCACCAAACGGCTCGTCCATTAGAATTAGCGGTGGATTTGCGGCCAGTGCCCGTAATACCCCAATTCGTTGTTGCTGTCCACCACTTAATTCATGTGGGTATTTATCTAAGTATTCTTCTGGTAAATCGACAAGTTTAATTAATTCTTTCGCCCGTTCATCTTTACTTTCGTTTGACCATTTTAATAATGTGCCAACCAACACAATATTTTCTTTTATTGTCATATGTGGCATCAAACCGATTTGCTGAATAACGTAGCCAATCGAACGACGCAGTTCGACAGGATCTTGCTGATTAATATCTTTTCCATCGACCAAAATGGATCCATCTGTGATATCAATCAAACGGTTCACCATTTTCATCGTAGTCGTTTTCCCACAGCCACTAGGCCCGATAAAACAAACAAATTCTCCCTTTTCTATTTTTAGATTTAACTTATTAACAGCAGGTTTACCACCGTTATAACTCTTTGTCACGTTTTTAAATTCTAACAAAGTGTAAACACCTCCGTGTGAATTTTTGTCGAAATGTACTAGTTAAGTATAGAAAAGAAAATCCAGAGTGTAAACTTTAAAAAATATATAAAATTTTTATTTCACAAACTTTATAATGTGTATACCTTTGATTTGCTTCGTTTTTCGTGGATTTTGTATCAAATTTGTTTTTTGTTTTTTTATACTGACATGTTAGACTATTAATGGATTTAGTTGGAGGGAGAGCGATGAATACATATTCTGAACCACACATTTTGGCAGAGCTTGAACGAGCAGAAGATCAAATTTCCGATCGGATTGCTGATAATATGAAAACATTTGGAGTTTCTTCAACAGTCGGCCGCCTGCTTGGTATTATTTATCTGAATCGAGCACCAATGACACTTGACGAGCTAGCAGAAGAAACGGGAATGAGTAAAACCAGAATGAGTCAAGTGGTGCGCCAGATGATGTCCTTAAACATTGCTGAAAAGGAATTTGTTAAGGGCAGTCGAAAAGAGCATTATAGAGTTGAAAATGACTATATCCAGACGTTTATTTCTTTATTCACAACCAATTGGAAGGAAGTAGTCGGCAAAAATTCGCAACTTGCTAGACGTCTCCAAGACAAAATTGCCCGAATCGAACAAGCTCACAAATCAAACTTTTCACCAGAAGTAGAACAAAAAGTAGCGGAATTAAAAGAAGAATTAACCCAGTGGATCAGTTACTATGATTGGATTAATAGACTGGTAGAATTCTTTGAGAGTGGGAAAGTTCTTGATTCCGTACCAGTTAAAGCTGATTTGGATAATAAATAGAAGGAGGATGGAACCACCGAGTTTCATCCTTCTTCAATGGAGTGGTATATTTTCTGCACTCAATTCCAATAATACAGGCAAAGGAAAATTATATGGAGGTTTGTACATATGTCGACCGAGCAGAACATAAAACTTACTTCAGCAGAAATTTCCCAGCTTTGGACATCTTATCAAAATGATAGCGGTTCTATTTGCATGTTAAAGCATTTTTTGCAGGTTGTTGAGGACTCCGAAATTCGCCCGATAATCGAACACGCATTACGATTATCACAACGTCATATCCAAAAACTTACTACCATTTTTACCAAGGAAAATTATCCATTGCCTAAAGGATTTTCCGAAAGCCAAGATTTAAATATCGACTCATCACGATTATTCACGGACAATTATATGCTACAATTTATAAAACAATCAGCCCAAATATCTCTAAGTGGCTATGGTGTTGCGAAATCTTTAGCCGTACGGTCTGATGTTGACGAATTTTATGCGCAATGCCTGGCAGAGGTAAATCGACTGGACACAATGACCAAAAACGTTTTACTGTCAAAAGGCCTTTATGTACGTTCTCCATATATTCCCTATCCGAATAAGGTTGATTTTGTTAAAAAACAATCGTTTCTTACAGGGTGGTTTGGAGAAAGACGACCACTATTATCACTGGAAATAACAAATCTCTTTTCCAATTTTCAACGTAACGCTTTAGGAGTAGCAACCCTCACAGCGTTCAGTCAAGTGGCAAAGTCAAAAAAGGTTGCACAATTCTTTATACGTGGGAAGGAAATTGCTACAAAACAAAACGAGATATTTGGATCTATCTTACGTGAAGATGACCTTCCAGTTCCGATGGGATCAGATACGTATGTCACCGAATCAAAGGTCGCGCCATTGTCCGATAGATTAATGATGTTTACAGTTACGGGTTTAATTGCATTAGGTATCGGATATTATGGAACAAGTATATCTACAAGTTTAAGACGAGATCTAACAACACACTATGATCGATTTATACATGAAATCTTGAAGTATTCGGAAGACGGCGCAAACATCCTGATTGACAACGGTTGGATGGAAGAACCTCTACAAGCAAGTGACCGTGACGAATTATCGAACTAAGGATATTAAAACTGGAAAATCCTTTTTTATAAGTAGTAAACCTGCTGAAATGGGCTAAAACAACCTAGAAATCATTATTAGCCTGAACTTATTACGCCTTGGCTTTATACATGCTTATTCTAGATGTTAATAAGGCGGCTCCTTTCCCTCGATCTGATGCGCAGTCATAGAATTACGTTCCACTTCATATGAGTAGTACCTTGAACCGATGTCATTCTCTTTTTTCCAGGTCTCTGTAAACGTAACAATATATTTCTCATCACCAACTTTTTTTGCTGTAGTTTCTCGTTCAATGTTATAACCATCTATTTTCTCTTTCAGCTTCCCTATCTTTTCAGGAAAACGATCGATAACAGTTCCCTGTCCAGAGGTTGCAAATTCAACCGCATCTTCCTTGGTAAACGGAGGCATTGAAGGAGATAGGATCTGTAAGACACCCCAAGATAAGCAGTAGATAAGAACAGGTGTAATAATAAACATTTTTACACCTTTTTGCTTTTTCTGCCTCGTATATATCCACCGATCAACAATTGCATACCCTATTGCAACAAGCATTCCACTTACGCTAAGCAACCAATTTAGGAAAATCAAACCGACCACCAGTCCAAAAACTGCATGTAAAATAACAAATAACCAATTTTGTCGCCGATTCAACCATCTGGTTCGTAAAAACTCCAACGCAATGGATACTACATTACCATATAGCATGATGATGACTCCAACATACATCATATATACAAAGGACCAGCCCATAAGTGTATTGCCAAGGTTGTATGTGGGCTCTGAATGATATGTTATCACAAATAAAAAAGCCATTATAATTGAGGTCAGAGTCGTAACGATAAATGTGGTTAATAGTTTTCGAATCACAAGATTTTGCAAAACACTCAAGACAATCCCCCCTTTTGGTATACAGCCCCCATCTATCAAAAGGAATTCTTAAACACATAACTCACTTTGTCATAATTCATTTTGTCCTCGTAAAAACGATGAGCATCCTCACGCTGTAATCCCGAAGATAGGGCTACACTTTCATAATGATGTTCTGTTGCCCATTCATGAACATAAGTAAGCAGTCTTTCACCATAACCTTTGGAACGTTTGTCACGATCCGTAACTAAATCACATACCCAAACAAATTTGCCATAATATAGTGTAATCATCGGTTTAAAGCCAGTAACCGCAACGACCTTATCATTATCGAACAAGCCAAACATTTTATACCTGTCATTCGCCATGGCATCTGTAACCAATTCAAGATAAGTAGTTTCATCAAGATGTGTTCGTAATTGCTTGATTACTGGAAACGCCTCGACAATTTCCTCCTGTGATTGTAGTTCTTTAATTATTAACGTGTTCATAGCAAAAGCCCCTTTTCGGAATTTTAATTTAGTTTATCATATATTATGTGCTCCACTAAATGTAATTTCGTCATAAAAATGCCCTCCACTTGTTATGAAGTGAAGGGCATTTTCGATAATGCCTATTCTTGAGGCGCAGAAGGGGTAGAAATATTAGACAGTGCTTGTTCGGCTTTGCTATCATATTGATTATCGACTGCAAGGTCACCTAATGCGACCATACCAACAATTTGACCATTTTCAACAACTGGCAGACGGCGAACTTGTTGCTCCGCCATCATTTGTGCCACCTGTTCGACGCCCATGCCAGGATCAGCCTGAACTACTTGTTGTGCGGTCATCACTTGAGAAATTGGGGTCTGTGCATTCTCACCCTGCGCTGTTGAACGGAGTGTAATATCACGATCAGTTAGCATCCCAACCATTTGACCGTTGTTGTTGATAACTGGAAGCGATCCAATATTTTTTGCACTCATGATCTCCGCTGCTTCCTGAATAGATTGTGATTCATTCACGGTAGCTACATTCTGTGTCATAATGTTTCTAATTTGTTGGTTCAAGTTGAGACCTCTCCTTTCACACAATAGGGTTGGTTATTTTGTTTTTTTTATGAGAGGGAATGATTGCATTTTAATTTGCCTGAGTTAGTGGCAAAATCAATACCCTATTTAGATTTTCCATGAACCGTTCCTTTCCTTACTTTCTCCATTAAGTAACTAACAAAAGCATCATCCCTAGCAAGCCAGGCTTCATAATTCCTTTTTAGAAATTTTTCACCCTCCACAAAGCTTGTAAACGTCTCTTTTACATTTACTTTGTTTCGTTCAATCATCCATTTATGCTCATTTTTCGGATAAAGTAAAAACAGATCATCTGATCGATTTTTATACAAGGAACCGAAATCCGACTGTTTCACATTAAATCGATTGCGCTTCGCATCTTCATGCAATGGGTCCAGATGAAACGTTTTGGCCACAAACTGCTTGTATGCGGCTTCGGTTAATATGCTGCCCGATGCTTTTTCGTGCCCCCCTCCACCAAAGTGACCAGCCACTTTGGATACATCAACATGATCATGAATCGTTCGAAACCCCATTCGTTTGCCACCCATATTTAAAATAACGATATAATCAAGATGTGGGTATTCTTTCCCTAGCTCATTTCCCAATTCTGAATGATACGATTCCGCATGCACGACCCCAGTAAAGTGTTCACCCGCTTTTACTTGGATCAGCTGACGCCTTTTTCGGCGAATATAACGTTCGATATTGTTTTCTTCTATTTCCAGTAGTTGCTTTTCAAACACATCGAAATGAAAATGTTCACTTGAATTTAGCCGATGAATCATTTTTTCTTCAAATGCATCAATTGATATTAAGAAAAAAAGTGTATTAAGCCGCTTCGCTGTAATGTTTTCATTTTTCTCCCAATCCCATGTATCATACTGCCTAACAAGTTCAACAAATTCCGCTATGACATCTGACGGATCTAATAGTTGACGTGAGACTAAGTATTCGTAAAATAATGATGTTGCCGAAGTCGCTTTTCCTTCCGCATCTTCAACTTGCACATATGCCCACTGATAATCATTAAAGTACAAAGCCGTTTTATGATGATCCAGCAGTTTCACCTTGCCCCCTTCCTGATAAAAACTCTCCACTCTTTGTTCATTCTCTGCATTAATGGACAAATCTGTAATAAACAAACTTGTGTCCTTATTGCCATTTTCCAAAAAGTGTTTCACTTCACGGTCAAGGGCGGAAATGGAATTGTACCTGACGTTAACCTGATTACCAAATGCAAGCTTTGCCAAAATTCCACATCCAACACCATCCAAATCATTATGTGACAACAATTTATACATTCACTTCACCTCAGAACGTAGTATTCGTTTTTGTTGGTGAAATTATCATTTTAAATTTACGCTGTTTGTGCATTATTTGTTGCTGAATAATGTCGCAGTTGATAGAAAATA